>CAIQMJ010001193.1 GCA_903872875.1 uncultured Variovorax sp. | reverse complement strand
GAGGTCAAGCGCAACGCGGTGCTGCAGGCGGCAGCCCAGCTCTTCAACGAGCGCGGCTTCCATGCGACCTCGCTCGACGACATCGCCGAACGCCTGAACGTGAGCAAGCCCACGCTCTACTACTACGTCGAGAACAAGGATCAGATCCTGCTGGAGTGCGTGCGCACCGCGCTCGACCTGATGCATGCCGGCATCGAGGAGGTGCGCGCCGCGGGAGGCAGCGCGATCGACCAGCTCAAGGCCTGCATGCGCAGCTACTCGGGCGTGGTCACGCAGGACTTCGGCATGTGCGTGATCCGTATCGGCGAAGACCCGCTGCCGATGCCGCTCAAGAAGGAATTGCGCAGGCTCAAGGCCGGCATCGACGGCCAGTTCCGCCGGCTGATCGCGGACGGCATCGCCGAGGGTTCGCTGGCGCCCTGCGATCCGAAGATGGCGGCCTTCATGCTCGCCGGCGCGCTGAGCTGGATCGGCCGCTGGTATCGCAGCGACGGCGCGCTGACGCCCGACCAGATCGCCGACCAGGCGATCGCCCTGTTGTTGAACGGCGTGATCCAGCAGCCTGCCGCGCTGGCCATCCCCGACAGTCCGGCCATTCCGGCCGCCCGAAAGAAAGGAAAGACATGACGACCGATTCCCCCCTGTTGCTGGGCCGCGAAGGCGCGGTGGCCACCATCCGCTTCAACCGCCCCGGCGCGCTGAACGCCATCGACGTGCCGATGGCCATCGCCTTCCTCGCTGCCGCGCGCGAGCTCGCCGCCGACAGGACGGTGCGTGCCGTGCTGCTCAGCGGCGCCGGCAAGGGTTTCATGGCCGGCGGTGACCTCGCCGTGCTCCGCGCCGACCCGATCCAGGGCGCGAGCGACCTGATCGGCCCATTGCACGAAGCGCTGACCGTGCTGGCGACGATGGATGCGCCGATGGTCGCGCAGGTCCACGGCGTCGCGGCAGGCGCCGGCCTGAGCCTGATGCTGCAGGCCGACTTCGTGCTCGCGGCCGAGGGCACACGCTTCAACCTGGCCTACGTGAACGTCGGCGCCAGCTGCGACGTCGGTGCCTCGTGGGCGCTGCCGCGGCTGGTCGGCCTGCGCCGCGCATTGGAGATCGCGATGCTCGGTGACGCGCTGGATGCGGCCGCGGCCGAGCGCATGGGTCTGATCAACCGGGTGGTGCCCGCGGCCGAGCTCGAATCCGAAGCGATGGCTTTCGCGCAGCGCCTGGCGGCGGGCCCGACGGTCGCGCTCGGCAACCTGCGCCGGCTGATGCGCAGCTCGTTCGACCGTGAACTCGGTGCGCAGCTCGACGCCGAATCGGCCGCCTTCCGCAATTGCGCCGCGACCGACGACTTCAAGATCGGCATCGACGCCTTCTTCGCCCGCAAGCCGGCCGCCTTCACCGGCCGCTGAGCATTCACCCACCTTCATCATTCAAGGAGAACTTCATGACGCTTCCAGACATCTTCGTGGTCGGCACCGCCCGCACCGCCATCGGTACCTTCGGCGGCTCGCTGAAGGACGTGCCGAACACACAACTGGCGACCACTGCCGTCAAGGCCGCGATCGAACGCAGCGGCGTCGCGCCCGACGCCATCGGCCACGTCGTCATGGGCAACGTGATCCCGACCGACGTGAAGGACGCGTACCTGAGCCGCGTGGCGGCCATCGATGCCGGCTGTCCGATCGAGACGCCGGCCTTCAACGTCAACCGCCTGTGCGGCTCCGGCCTGCAGGCGATCGTTTCGGCGGCACAGGCGATCGCGCTGGGCGACTGCGACATCGCCATCGGCGGTGGTTCGGAGTCGATGAGCCGCGGCCCGTACTTCGACACCTCGGCGCGCTACGGCATGCGCATGGGCGATGCCGTGCTGATCGATTACATGCTCGGCATCCTGCACGACCCGTGGGAGAAGATGCACATGGGCATCACGGCAGAGAACGTGGCGGCGCGCTACAGGATCTCGCGCGAGATGCAGGACCAGCTCGCGGTGCAGAGCCAGCAGCGTGCTGCCGCCGCGATTGCGGCCGGCCGCTTCAAGGAACAGATCGTTCCGGTCGAGGTCAAGACGCGCAAGGGCGTGGTCGTGTTCGACACCGACGAGCACGTGCGCGCCGACACCACGGTCGAGACGCTCGCCAAGATGAAGCCGGCGTTCAAGAAGGACGGCCTGGTGACGGCGGGCAACGCGTCGGGCATCAACGACGGCGCGGCCGCCGTGGTGCTGGCCAATGCCGATCGCGTGAAGGCGCTGAACCTCAAGCCGCTCGCGCGCCTGGTCGGCTATGCGCACGCGGGTGTCGAGCCTGCGTACATGGGCATCGGCCCGGTGCCGGCCACGCGCAAGGTGCTGGAGCGCACCGGCCTGAGCGTGAAGGACCTGGACGTGATCGAGTCGAACGAGGCCTTCGCGGCACAGGCCTGCGCGGTGATCCAGGAGCTGGGCTTCGACCCGGCCAAGGTGAACCCGAACGGCTCGGGCATCTCGCTGGGCCATCCGGTGGGCGCGACCGGCGCGATCATCACGACGAAGGCGATCGCCGAGCTGCACCGCGTCGGCGGCCGGTACGCGCTGGTGACGATGTGCATCGGCGGTGGCCAGGGCATCGCGGCCATTTTTGAGCGGGTGTGAGCCCGACCGCGACAATCGCGGGATGACTCCGCGCCACGCCGCCCTCCAGATCGACCCCGACGAGGTCGAGATGAGCGCCATCCGTGCGCAGGGGGCAGGCGGTCAGAACGTCAACAAGGTGTCGAGCGCGGTGCATCTGCGCTACGACATTCCGGCAAGCTCGCTGCCGCCGGACGTGAAGGAGCGGTTGCTCGCGCTGCGCGACAGCCGCATCACGCAGGAAGGCGTGCTGGTGCTCAAGGCACAACAGCACCGCACGCAGGAAATGAACCGAACCGATGCGCTGGCGCGCCTGCAGGCGCTGGTCGACAGCGTGGCCACGCCGCCGCGCGCGCGGCGCGCCACCAAGCCGACCTATGGCTCGAAGCAGCGGCGGCTCGAAGGGAAGAGCCAGCGGTCGGAGGTCAAGAGCTTGCGCGGCCGGGTGCGGGACTGATCTTGTTCGTCCGGTGGTGCCGGGTCAACGCAGCCGCTCCGATACGAAATCGAGGAACGAAGTGATGCGCGCCGACAGCTGCGTGTTGCGGTAATAGACCGCATGGATCGGCTGGCGCACGTCGACCGTGTCGCGCGCCAGCAGCGGCACCAGGGCGCCGCTCGCGCGGTCCGCACCGGTCATGAAGTCCGACAGGCAGACGATGCCCACGCCCTGCAGCGCGAGCTGGCGCAGCGTTTCGCCGCTCGACGCCGTGAGTTGCGGCGTGATCGGCCATTCCTCGCCATGCGCGCCGCGCAGCGGCCAGCGGTTGAGCGACTCGGGCTGGTTGAAGCCCAGCAGCATGTGGTGGGCCAGTTCCTCGACGCGCTTCGGCCGGCCGTGTGCATCGATGTACGCCGGACTCGCCAGCACGCGCAGCCGATGGCTGCCGAGCGGTCGCGCGTGCAGCGTGGAGTCGCGCAGCGCGCCGATGCGGATCGCGATGTCGGTGCGACGCTCGATGAGGTCGATGTTCAGGTCGTCGGTGTCGAGTTCGAGCTGGATCCGCGGAAAGCGCTCGCGGAAGGCCGGCACCAGCGGCACGATCACGTGCAGCATGAAGGGCGACGCGGCATTCACACGAAGGCGGCCGGCGGGTTGTTCGCGGCGCGTGGCCATCTGCTCTTCCGCATGGTCGATCGCTTCGAGGATGCCGCGCGTGTGCGCCAGAAAAGCCTCGCCTTCCTCGGTGAGCTCCAGCCTGCGCGTGGTGCGGCGCAGCAGCGTGGTATCGAGCTTCTGCTCCAGCCGGCTCAGCGCGCGGCTGATGCCCGAGACGGTCTGTGCGAGTTGCTCGGCCGCCGCGGTGATGGAGCCCGTGTCCACCACGGCGCGGAAGGCCGTGAGTTCTTCGATGGTGGTCTTCATTGTTGACTCGGAGTCAATTGACTTTGGGAGCTTAAGGGGTTTTTCTGCAAAGATGAAAGGTCGAGACTCCAGGCTCTTCAACGTCCAGCACGTTCCTGTACTTCCTGGAGCCACCATGCCCATCGCTCTCCTCGCGCTGACGCTCAGCGCATTCGCCATCGGCACGACCGAGTTCGTGATCGTCGGCCTGCTGCCCACCGTGGCAGCCGACCTCGGCATCGGCCTGCCATCGGCCGGCCTGCTGGTCAGCCTGTATGCGCTCGGCGTCGCCATCGGCGCCCCGGTGCTCACAGCACTCACGGGCAGGGTGCCGCGCAAGGCGCTGCTGCTCGGGCTGATGGCACTCTTCACCGCCGGCAACCTGCTGGCCTGGCAGGCGCCGAGCTACGAGACGCTGGTCGCCGCACGCATCCTGACGGGCCTCGCCCACGGCGTGTTCTTCTCGATCGGCTCGACCATCGCCACCGGCCTGGTGCCCAAGGAGAAGGCGGCCAGCGCCATCGCGATCATGTTCACCGGCCTCACCGTGGCGCTGGTCACCGGCGTGCCGCTGGGGACCTTCATCGGCCAGCATTTCGGCTGGCGCGAGACCTTCCTCGCCGTGTCCGGGCTCGGAGTCATCGCCTTCATCGGGAGCTGGATCTTCGTGCCGAACGGCATCCGCCACAGCGCGCCGGCCTCGCTGGTGCAGCAGGCCAGGGTGCTGGCCGAACCACGGCTTCTGCTGGTCTATGCGAAGACGGCGATCGGCTACGGCGGCTCCTTCATTCCGTTCACCTTCCTCGCCTCGATCCTCACCGACGTTGCCGGCTTCAGCGCCGGTGCGGTGGGCTGGGTGATGCTGGTGTACGGCGTGTCGGTCGCGGTCGGCAACATCTGGGGCGGCAGGCTCGCCGACCGGCTGGGCCCGATTCCGGCGCTGAAGATCATCTTCGCGCTACTGGCCGCGGTGTTGCTGGTGTTCCAGTTCACCGCGCCGCACAGGTGGCTGGCGCTGGCCACGGTGCTGGCCTGGGGCGCGGTCGCCTTCGGCAACGTGCCTGGTCTCCAGGTCTACGTGGTCAAGCAGGCCGAACGCTTCACGCCGCAGGCCGTCGATGTCGCCTCGGGCCTGAACATCGCCGCCTTCAACCTGGGCATCGCGGGCGCGGCCTGGGCTGGGGGCCTGATCGTCACGCACCTCGGTCTGATGCACACGCCGTGGATCGGCGCGCTGGTGGTGCTG
>CAIQMJ010001192.1 GCA_903872875.1 uncultured Variovorax sp. | reverse complement strand
TTCGAGGCTGTGCGTGATGAACACGATGGTCTTTCGGTGCTGTTCCCAGATGCGCAGCAGCTCGCCCTGCAGCACCTCGCGTGTCTGCGCGTCGAGCGCGGCGAAGGGCTCGTCCATCAGCAGCACGTCGGGCTCGTAGGCCAGCGAACGCGCAATGGCCACGCGCTGCTTCATGCCGCCGGAAATCTCGTGCGGGTAGCGTTCGCCAAAGCCGTGCAGGCCGACGAGTTCGAGGTACTCCTGCGCCGTGCGGCGACGCTGGGCCTTGCCCACGCCACGGATATCGAGTCCGACCGCGATGTTGTCCAGCACCGTCAGCCAGGGAAACAGCGCATAGCCCTGGAACACGACGCCCTGGCTGCGATGGATGCCGGCCAGCGGCTTTCCGTTGATGGCGATGCGCCCGCCGGTGCGTTCGGTGAGCCCAGCCAGGATGCCGAGGAAGGTCGACTTGCCGCAGCCCGAGGGCCCAAGGACCGACAGGAATTCGCCGTCGCGCACGTCGAGGTCGAAGCTTTCCAGAACCCGCACGCGTTCGCTGGCGCCGCGGGCCGCGTAGTCCATCCGCACGTCGCGGGCCGAGATCTTGATGGTCATCGGCGCGCGCTCAGGTCTTGGTGGCGAACGGGTTGAACTCGTTCGTGTAGATGTCCTTCACCGTCACCTTGCCGGCCGGGATCTTGCCTTCGGACTGCAGGATGTCGACGTAGTACTGGATCGGCGGTTCGGTCACGACCAGGTCGTCGATGTAGGCGAAGCGGTCGACGTTCTTCAGTTCCATGTTGATGCGCCTGGACACCAGCTTGCGCGCCTCTTCGGGGTTGGCGTTGACCCAGTTACCGGCCTTCGCCAGCGCCGTCACCACGTCGCGCACGGCTTCGGGATGCTGGCGCATGAACTGGCCGTGTGCGCTGTACGGCGCCATGCCACCCAGGCCGCCGTCGAGGTCGTAGTCGCTCCATAGCCGGACCAGCGACGCGGCGTTGTCCGCGCGGCCGGAGAAGGGTGCATGGATGATCGCGAGGTCGGTGTTGCCTGTCGCCAGCGTCTGCTCGGCCTGCTCGTCGGGGATGACGACGAAGTTGATCTTGTTCACGTCCACGCCGTGCTGGCGCAGGTACTTCTTGGTGACGAACTCGGCGCAGGCGCCGAAGCTGTTGAAGCCGATGGTCTTGCCTTCGAGGTCCTTCGGCGTGCGGATGCCGGAGTCCTTGCGCACGAAGTACTTCATGTGCGGCGCCTCCTGCAAGGTCTTGCCGCCCGCGGCCACGACCTTGAGGTCGGCGCCCGACGCGATGGCCGAAATCACCAGCGGCACCATGCGGGCGCCGAAGTCGATCTCGCCCGTGCCGACCAGCGGAATGATCTGCGGCGCGGCGATCTTGCCGACGTAGTCCGGCCGCGTGTTCGTGCCTTCGAAATAGCCGAGCTGGTCGGCCAGGTAGATCAGGTCGAAGGACGGGTTGTCGGGGTACTTGAAGGCCACCTTGTCGCCGGTCTTGCTGACCACGGCCGGTCCGGCGGCGGTACTGGCGGACGACGTGCTCTTGTCGTCGCTGCGCGAGCAGCCGGCCAACCCCAAGCCAGCCAGGCCGACCACGCCGCCCACCGCGGTCAGCGACGCAAGCGTCTTGAGCGCCAGGCGCCTCGACGGAATGGAATGAGCGGTGAAGGCGGAAGACGACTCGATGGACATGGCGGCGCGCTCCGGCAGGGGAGCGTTCGGAGGTTGGGGAACGCGCATCGTAGGAAGCGGCGAATGGCCCGCCAACGAAGAAAAGTGCGTATGCATATGCGTCGGCGCGCGCCGGCGGCAAGCAGGCGGCGAAGCGAAAAAACCGGATCAGCGTATGCGATTTATGTGCTTCGGGATGCACGGCCATGCACCAAGAATGACGGCCTCGCCTTCGGAAGCGAGTGTCTCCTGGCCGCGCAGCGGCGAGTTCGCGGGCCCTTCGGGGCCCGCATTTTTCAGACGATCACACCCGCACATGACTGCTCCGTCTTCATCCCACCCGGACCGATTCGCCCACGAGGCGCTGCGCCTTCTCGGCCCGGCGCCGGCCGACTGGGTGCCCACCCATGCGGGCGTCGACCACAACGTACTGATCGTGGGCGCCGGCCAGACCGGCAGTGCATTCGCCTTCGCGCTGCAGCGGGCGGGGATCGGTGCGGTCAGCGTGATCGATGCCGCGGCCGACAACTCGTCGATCGGCGTCTGGCGCACGCGGGCGCGCATGCGGACGCTGCGCACGCTCAAGAACCTGGTCGGTCCCGAAGGGCCTGTCTCGGCGCTGGGCTTCCAGGCCTGGTTCGAGTCGCGGTACGGGCTCGAAGCCTATGCGGCCATCGATCGCATTCCGCGCACGGCGTGGGCCGAGTACCTCGACTGGTTCCGCGGCATCGCGGGCATCGCGCTTCGCCATGGCACGCGGCTGGTGCGGTTCGAGCCGGTCGTGGGCGGACCGGTTGCGCACTTCAAGGTTCATCTGAAGGTCGATGGCGTCGACCGCGTGGAGACCACGCGCAAGCTGATCCTGG
>CAIQMJ010001191.1 GCA_903872875.1 uncultured Variovorax sp. | reverse complement strand
GCGCGCCGCCATCTCGATGGCGTTGACCGACTGAGGCGTGAGCGAGGAATGCGCCTCCTTGCCGCGGACGCAGCATTTGTAACGGTAGACGCCCTTGTGCGCGATGGCCGGGACCATCAGCGTCGGCTCGCCGATCACGCAGGCCAGCGGTTGGATGCCGGCCTCGCGCATGTCGGCGATGAGTTCGCGCACGCCGAAGCAGCCGACCTCCTCGTCGTAGCTGAAGGCGAAATGCACCGCGAAAGGCGAATCGCTCGCCAGGAAGCGGTCGGCGTTGGCCAGCGCCAGCGCGATGAAGCTCTTCATGTCGGCCGAACCGCGGCCGTACAGGCGCTGTTCGCCGTCGTCCTCGCGCACCACGGCGGACAGCGGATCGACGCTCCAGGCCTGGCCGTCCCACGGCACGGTGTCGGTGTGGCCAGACAGGATCACGCCGGCCGGCTTGCCTTCACCGAGCGTGGCGAACAGGTTGGCCTTGGTCCGGTCGGCGTTGTAGGTGAGCCGGCTCTGCACCCCGAGCGTGGCCAGGTGGTCGCGCGCGAAATGGATCAGTTCCAGGTTGCTGTTGGCGCTGACGGTGTTCATGCGCACGAGTGCCTGCGCAAATGCCAGGCCGCGGTCGGAAAGTGTGTGGGGCATAGGGGCATTGTCCGGGAGTCCGGGCGGCCACGCCGGCCGTCGGGCAATCCGAAAACCGTTCGAATGCACGAAACGCGCCCAAGGCCGAGTGCCCTGCGGGGCCGCAGGCACGCTCTTTGCGGGCGCAAGGAGCAACGCCTAGACTGTCCCTCATGAAACTCCTCGATTCGCTCGTCACCCAGGCGGCCGGAATCGCCGCGATCCGTCGCGACATCCATGCCCACCCCGAACTCTGCTTCCAGGAAGTCCGCACCGCCGACGTGGTGGCGGCCAAGCTGACCGAATGGGGCATCCCGATCCACCGCGGGCTCGCAACCACCGGCGTGATCGGCATCCTCAAGAACGGCACCAGCGCCCGCGCGATCGGGCTGCGCGCCGACATCGACGCGCTGCCCGTGACCGAACTCAACACCTTCGCCCACGCCAGCCAGCACAAGGGAAAGATGCACGCCTGCGGCCATGACGGCCACACCGCAATGCTGCTCGCCGCGGCCCAGCACATGGCGAAACACCGCAACTTCGACGGCACGGTCTACCTGATCTTCCAGCCGGCCGAGGAAGGTGGCGGCGGCGCCCGCGAGATGGTCAAGGAAGGCCTGTTCGAGAAATTCCCCATGGACGCCGTGTTCGGCATGCACAACTGGCCGGGCATGAAGGTCGGCCAGTTCGCGGTGAGCCCCGGCCCGGCGATGGCATCGAGCAACGAATTCAAGATCACGATCCGCGGCAAGGGTGGCCACGCAGCGCTGCCGCACACCGGCATCGATCCGGTGCCGGTCGCCTGCGAAATGGTGCAGGCCTTCCAGACCATCCTCACGCGCAGCAAGAAGCCGACCGACACCGGGCTGATCTCGGTGACGATGATCCATGCCGGCGAGGCGAGCAACGTGATCCCCGACACCTGCGAGCTGCAGGGCACGGTGCGCACCTTCACGCTGGAGGTGCTCGACCTGATCGAGCGGCGCATGCGCAAGATCGCCGAGCACATCGGCGCGGCGCACGACACCGAGGTCGACTTCTACTTCCACCGCAACTACCCACCGACCATCAATTCGGCAGCCGAGGCCAACTTCGCGCGCGGTGTGATGGCCGGCATCGTGGGCGAGGAAAACGTTCTGGTGCAGGAAGCCGCGATGACTGCTGAAGACTTCTCCTTCATGCTGC
>CAIQMJ010001190.1 GCA_903872875.1 uncultured Variovorax sp. | reverse complement strand
CTGGCGATCAGTTCGATGTGGTGTTCCTGGCGGGCGTTCTCGTCCTGGATGGCGGCCCAGAGTTCGGGATCGGTCTGTTCGACCAGGATGTCGCGGTGGTACATGGCAGTCCTTTGAAGACGGTGGTCCTTGTTCTTCAAATCAAACAAGGGCTGCCCAGGCGAACGGCTGATCGCCCGAACGGTGCCGGGCGGTACGCTTCCCAGTGGTAGTCCACGTCAGCGCAAAACCCTTGGAAAGATTGCGCCTATCGCCAGTCGCGTACCCCGCAAGTGTAGCCGAGCAACTCCGGGAGGCGGCTCAGGAATCGGCGAGCAAGGCGACCTTCTGTGCATCCGGCGACGTCTTTTCCGGTGTCGGCGTGGTGGCGACCGGCAGCGGTGGTACTGCGGGCTGGGTGCGCATGGCGGGTTGCGCCGGCTGCGATGGCCAGATCGGCAGCGAGCGCCCGTTGGCCACCAGTCGAAGACGTTCGTGTTCTGCCATGACCTTGGAGGTGTACCCGCCGTCGCTGTCCATGTTGGCAGCGCCGACGTAGTAGCGCAGGCCGCCCTCGAGGGAGCCCGCGCGGGAGATGCATTCCAGCAGCACCTTGACGCCGACCCGCATGTTGGTGACAGGGTCGAAAGCCGTGAGCGTGCCGCCGGCGCTTTCATACTTCTCGGTATGGACGCGGGTCATGACCTGCATCAGGCCCTGGGCGCCCACCTGGCTCTGCGCAAATGGATTGAAGCTGGACTCCACGGCCATGATCGCGAGGATCAGCGTCGGGTCGAGCTTGGTGTTCTTGCCCAGTTGGTAGGCCTCGGACACCAGCACGCTCAACGGTTCGGCGGCCACGCTGTACTTCTTGCTGAGCCAGTACGCGACGGCAGCCTGCTGCTTCGGCAGGTCCAGCGGGCTCGATGCCGTCGTCCTCTCGATGGCGTTCGGCGGCAGCGCGATTGCTTCCGGGGCCGCGACGGGCAGGCGCGACTGCAGCCAGCTCATCAGGTGGACCTCGCCGGTCTGACGGAGATCGGGGCGTGCCACCAGCGCGAGGCCGGCGAACACGATGGCAAGACCCAGCAGCGCAAAGCCGTTGTGGGTGATTTCGAAGAAGCCGTCAGCTACATCGGAACCGAAGGTCTTCAGACCTCGGGCAGTGGCTTCCAAAGCTTGGTGCATCGCTCTTTCCTTTCTGTGCGGCATCTCGGATGCCAAGGCCGCACGAGGGGCGAAGGCAGGAGATGGCGACGTGTGGATGGGTACGAATCAGGTCCGCGCAAAAGGAGGAGGGGGCGCGGTCGCCTGATCAAGCCGGGTTATATCGGCAGCGGATTTCAGGGTGCCGGGCTGCAGGGGCAGCGCCGGACCAGCGGCATTCTAGGAGTGGCTAAATACACGGTCAAGGATAAGGGAATTGATCTTCAACTCTTTTGAATCTAAAGGGGTGAGCGATAGTGCGCGAATATTTCAGTTATCGATCAGGGAAAAGTCATTGAAAAAGCTATGAAATGGATCGTTGCAAATCAAGTTGCGACGCCTTAATCTGAAAGCGCTCGAGCATTTCGAGCATCTGCCGACGCCGATGACATTGGTGCCAACCAGCTGTTGGGCGAAGGCTCCCCTTGGCGGCAATCTCTTGCCGCCAGCGCAGCCGGAACGATTCAACTTCCGATCCTGCGAAACAGATGGCATGGGTCTTGCGCCCGCCATCGAGCCCGGAAGTTCGACCCCATGGTCTGGCTTCCGGGCTTTCTTGTTTGCGGCACACTGGCGCGATGAATGCCGCTTCGCTGAGACAAAAAAAATGGGTGCGCCTTGCGGCAATCTTGCTGCTCGGATGGCTGGCGCTGTGGTTGCTGACATGGTTGGCGGTGCCTCCTCTGATCAAGAGTCAGCTGCAGCGAATCGCAAGTGAAAAGCTGGGGCGGCAAGTCACTGTCGGCAGCGTCGAGTTCAAGCCCTGGACGCTCGAGGTCACGGTGAACGAGCTGCGCATTGCGGGCGCCGACGGTGGTTCGCCGCAACTCGAAATCCGGCGCCTCTATGCCGACGCCGAACTCCAGTCCGTCCTGCGACTCGCGCCCGTGATCGACGCCCTGCAGGTCGATGCCCCGGCGGTACGGCTCACGCGTCAGGCCGATGGCCGTTACGACATCGACGACGTCCTCGCGAAACTGGCAAGCCCAGCGGGCGCACCAGCTGGCGAGACACCGCGCTTCGCTATCTACAACATCGCGATTTCGGGCGGATCGGTCGATTTCGATGACCAGACCGTCAAGCGTCGGCACAGCGTGCGCGACCTCACGCTGCAGGTGCCGTTCCTCAGCAACCTGGGCGCGCAGCGCGAGGTGCAGACAGAGCCCAAGCTGGCGTTCAAGATCAACGGCAGCCTTTTCGATTCGCAGGCCCTCGCGCTGCCCTTTGCCGATAGCCGGAAGACGGATGCGCGCTTGAGTTTCAAGGGGCTCGATCTCGCGCCCTACCTGGGCTACATGCCGGCCGGATTGCCGGTGCAGTTGCAGTCGGGCACGCTGGACGCAGATCTCCAGGTGGATTTCGAGCGCGCGGCCACCGGCAGCTTGAAGGTCACCGGCACGGTCCAGGCCCATGCCGTCAAGGTCGCGGATTCGCGGGCACATGACCTGCTGGCGTTCCAGTCGCTGAAGATCGAACTCGCAGACGTCCGGCCGCTGGAAGGCGTCTTCCAGTTCGGCGAGATCGCGCTGGATGATCCGCATCTGACGGTTGCGCGTGACGGCAGTGGACGGCTCGACCTGCTGGCGACGGATCCGGCCACGGGCGCGGCCGAAAGGCCGATCGCAGAGGTGCCGGCCCAGGCTGCGAGCGCGCCGGCAGCGGGATCCACGGCGACTGCGCGGCAGCCGGTTCGTGTTGCGGTCGCTAAGCTCCGGCTCACTGGCGGCGAAATCGGCTGGCGCGACGGCACTACCCAACCAGCGGCGGTGATCGACCTGACGCAGCTCGCCTTGGAGGCCGGCGGGATCAGCTGGCCGATGGAAAAGCCTGCGCGCTTCAACGGCTCCGCAGCGGTCGGCGGCGCCACTCTGAAGTTCAAGGGCGAAGCGACGGACAAGCGTGCCGATGTCCAGACCGATGTTGCGGGCCTTCCGCTGTCGCTGGCTGCGCCGTATCTGGCGCAGAGCCTGGTGCCCTCGCTGGACGGAAAGCTGAGCGGCCAGATCGATGCCGCCTGGGCCGCGCCGGACCTCCGCCTGAAGGCGAGTCGGCTCTCGGCCGACGGGCTTGCCCTGACGCAGGCGAAGACGGCGCTGGCGAGCGTCGGTCGCTTCGAACTGGTCGATGCGGAGGCCGACATGACGCGGCACACGCTTGCCATCGCGTCGGTCACCGCAACGAATCCAAAGGTCAGTGTCGAGCGCGACAACCAGCGGCGCTGGATGTTCGAACGCTGGCTGCGCATGCCCGATGGCGCGCAGGCGGCACCGGTGGCCAAGCCCAAGCCGGCGGAGGCCGAGGTGCCGTCCGCCGGTGCCAACACGTTGCCCTGGCGTCTCGATATCGGTAGCTTGGCGGTCGAGGGAGGCGCCGTGTCCTATTCGGACAAGGCGATTGCCACGCCGATCGCGGTGGAGGTCAGCGACCTCCGGATCAACCTGCAGAAGCTCGCGCCGGGCACCAACACCGTGTCGCCGCTGCAGGTGTCCGGACGCATTGCCGCGGGCCGGGCCGATCCGGGCCGGGTCGATTACAGGGGAAGCCTGGTGCTCGCGCCGCTGTCCGTGGATGGCCGACTCGAAGTCACGGCGGTACCCGCACACGCGTTCAAGGCCTATTACGCGGATGCGCTGAACATCGACATCCGTCGTGCCTTTGCCAGCTACCGCGGGACGTTCCGGTTCGCGTCCACGCCGGCCGGCGTCAACGTGCGCCTTTCTGGCGACAGCGCGCTGGAGGACTTCCGGGCCAACAGCGCGGACCTGACCCAGTCGACGTCGCCCGGGCTCGAGCGTGCCAACAATCAACTGCTCGGCTGGAAGGCGCTCGGCCTGCGCGGCATGCAGGTGGCGGTGGTGCCGGGCGCGCCGCTCACGGTCGACGTGCGCGAGACGACGTTGACCGACTTCTTCGCGCGCGTGATCGTCGAACCGAGCGGACGGCTCAATCTGCAGAACCTGACGCGCAAGTCGGCTGCCGGAGCGCCTGTCGCAGCCCCGGCCGAGACGCAGCGCGAGCCCGATGGCGCCACTGTCACGACCCGGCCGCTGGTCGTGCCAGAGGCGCGTGCGGACGCCAACTCGCCGCGGTTGAATTTCGGGCCGATG
>CAIQMJ010001189.1 GCA_903872875.1 uncultured Variovorax sp. | reverse complement strand
GTCAGCGGGCCGATGCTGATCTGGAAGCTCAGCAACGGCGCCATCGTCACCGAAAGCACCATCCCGCTCGAAGAGATGCAGGCCCTGAACCAGAAGGCCGGCTTCTGAGCCGCGCCGCCATCAAGGGATTCACATGACCATCGAAACCATCACGCTTGCACCGGGCTACACCATCTCGCGCGTGGCCAAGGGCAACTGGCAGCTCGCCACGCGCCACAGCACGCCCTATGCCCAGGAGGACGCGGTCGAGGACATGCGCCGCTTCGTCGAGGCCGGCATCAATGCCTTCGACTGCGCCGACCATTACGTGGGCGTCGAGGACACCATCGGCGTGTTCCGCCGCAAGTACCCCGAGCTCGCGAAGCGGCTGCGGGTGTCGACCAAGTACACGCCCGACATCGACCTGATCCCGCGCCTCACGAAGCGCGATGTCGAGGAGGCTGTCGACCTGTCGCTGCGCCGGCTGGGCGTCGAGCGGCTCGACCTCGTGCAGTTCCACTGGTGGGACTACGACGTGCCCGGCTGCACGCAGGCGCTGCTGTGGCTGCAGGACTTCCAGAAGGCCGGCAAGGTGGCGCACATCGGCACCACCAACTTCAACGTCGCGCACATGAAGGAGATCGTCGGTGCAGGCGTCAGGCTGCTCACCAACCAGCTGCAGTACTCGCTGCTCGACCTGCGCCCCGAGCGCGGCATGGTCGACTTCTGCCGCGACAACGGCATCCACCTGTTCTGCTACGGCACCATCGCGGGCGGCTTCCTGTCGAACCGCTGGCTGGGCCAGGCCGATCCGGCGCAGCCCTATGCCAACCGGTCGCTCGTGAAGTACCGGCTGATGGTCGAGGAGTTCGGCGGCTGGGAGGTCTTCCAGTCGATGCTGCGCGACCTCGACGGCATCGCGAAGAAGCATGGCAGCAACATCGCCGCGGTGTCGGCGCGCTACGTGCTCGACAAGCCGCAGGTCGCCTGCGCGCTGGTCGGCGCCAAGGACGCCAGGCACCTCGACGAGACGCTCGACATCTTCCGGCTGCAGCTCGACGCCGAGGACACCGCGAAGCTCGATGCGCTCGCCAGCGCCATGCCCGGCGCGCCTGGCGACTGCTACGACGTGGAGCGCGACAAGGAGAGCGTGCACGCCAAGATCATGCAGATGAACCAGAACACGCACGGCGCTCCCGAGAAGATGGAGATGTCGCCCCAGCTCGAAGCCCTGCGCGGCTGAACCCCAAAACCCACGGAGTGAAGATGGACCACACGCAGAAGACCGCGGCGGAAACGCCCGATGTGTTCGAGCTCTATGACCTGCGCGTCGAGGTGGTCGAGTCCGACCGCCCCTTCGTCATGCACGTGAAGAAGGGCGACTATTTCGACGTGATCGGCGGGCGCATCGTGCTGCCGGCGGACAACCCGACCTTCTCGCTGTACGGCATGCTGGCCGTGCTGCCTTTCATACCGGCCAAGCAGCGCCCGACGCACCCGAACGACTGGATGACGTCGGACTGCCTGATCGCTTCCACCGACCCGGCCTGCGGTGCGCGCTTCAAGATCACGCGGCTCGAGAAGCGGCCGCTGCATCACGGCGACTTCAGCGTGGTGCCGCTGGGCGAGACCAACGGTTGATTCGCATGCCGAGGCGGCCATGAAGCAGCAGCCCGCCTCACGCGTCGCGGGCTATTGCGCGCTGTGCCGTTCGCGCTGCGGCGCGCAGTTCGTCGTGGAGGATGGTCGCCTGACCGGCGTCGAGCCGCTGGCGGGCCATCCGACCGGCGGTGCGCTGTGCGCCAAGGGCCGCGCCGGTCCCGAACTCCAGCACCACCCTGCTCGCCTCACGCGGCCGTTGCGCCGCACGCGCCCGCGCAGCGATCCCGACCCGGGCTGGGTCGAAGTCTCGTGGGACGACGCGCTCGGCGACATTGCCGCGCGGCTGGGCGCCATCCGTGCCGAGAGCGGCGCGCATGCGGTCTCCTTCGCGAGTGCATCGCCCGGCGCGACCGCGCTGTCCGACAGCCTGGAGTGGATCGAGCGGCTGGTGTTCGCGTTCGGCAGCCCGAACTTCCTCACCGGCGTCGAGATCTGCAACTGGCACCGCGACCACAACCATGCTTTCACCTTCGGTACCGGCATCGGCATGCCCGACTATGCGAACAGCGACCTCGTGATGCTGTGGGGTTTCAACCCCGGCAACGTGTGGCTCGCACAGGCGCAGGGCGTGGCGGCGGCGCAGGCGCGCGGCGCGAAGCTGCTGGTCATCGACCCGGTGCGTACGCGCCATGCACGCCAGGCCGACCTGTGGCTGCCGGTGCGGCCCGGCACCGACGCGGCACTCGCGCTCGGGTTGGCGCGCGAGCTGATCGCACAAGGCCGGCACGACGACGACTTCGTGCGCCGCTGGACCAACGCGCCGTTCCTGATCCGCGACGACGGCGGCCGGCCGCTCACCGAGCGCGACCTCCTGCCACAGGCGGCGGGTGAACGACCGCTCGCATGGCGCCTCGACCTCGGTGCGCCGGTGGTGCTGGACACGGCAGAGGCCCTGGTGCCGCCATTGTCTGCAACGCTCGCGCTGGCCGGCCGGTTCGTCGTGGAAACAGCCGATGGCCCGGTCGCCTGCCGGCCCGCCATGGCGCATTACATGGCCGCGTGCGAGCCGTGGACTCCGCAGGCGGTCGAGGCCTTCACCGGTGTGCCGGCTGCAAAGGTGCGCGAGGCCGCACGGATGATCGGCGAGGCCGGGCAACGCATCAGCTACTTCAGCTGGACCGGCATCGCGCAGCATGCCAACGCCACGCAGACCGACCGCGCGATCGCACTGCTCTATGCGATCACGGGCAGCGTCGATGCGCCCGGCGGCAACCTGCACCTCGTGCGCGCGCCCGCGGCGAAGATCGGCGACCGGACACTGCTCGATCCTGCGCAGGCCGAGCGGGCGCTGGGCCTGGCGCAGCGCCCGCTCGGCCCGCCGGCCCACGGCTGGACGCTCGGCGCGGACTTCCAGATCGGAAGAGCGTCGTGTAG
>CAIQMJ010001188.1 GCA_903872875.1 uncultured Variovorax sp. | reverse complement strand
GGTGCTGCGCCTGCTGCTGGCCGAACTGCCGCTGAAGACAGCCGTACGGCTGGCGGCGGAGATCAGCGGCAAGCCGAGAAACGCGCTCTATGACGCGGCGCTACGGATGAAGGACGAGGGCGGCGACTGAACCCGGCGTTGCGTTGCGTGGCGCGGCCGGGGAAGCGACGCACCTAATCGTCGAGTTCCGGATAGTGCCGGAAGATGCCGTCCTCGTTGAACGCAATTCGTCGCGAGCTGTGCAGGTAGTCGTGGATGCGCTGGCGCCGGGCGACATTGGCATGCAGCCGCGTGACTGCCGGGAGGTCCGCCAGCGCACGCGCGCTGGCCTTGGGAAATGCGTAGCGCAGGCCTGCCACCAGCTGGAACAGCGAGAGGTCGGCGTAAGTCAGCGCGTCGCCGACCAGATGCCGATCGCCTGCCGGATTGCGTTGCAGTACCTGCTCGAACCATCCGAGGAACTTGGGAATGCGTTCATCGCGGAAAGCCTTCGCGCGGACCAGCGCAGCCTCGCGCTGGTCTTCGTAGTACATGCTCACCGACAAGGGATGGTGGGTGTCGTGTGCCTCGGCGACCACGTCTGCAATGGTGAGCTGAAGCTGGTGCGTCCAGATCGTGTCGGCCTCGCCCACCCCGCCGAGGCCGAGACGTGGCCCCAGATACAGCAGGATCGCAGCCGTCTGGCCGATCACGACGTTGCCGTCCACCAGAAAAGGCGGCGCGAATGCGGCCCGGGGAGCCGGCTCTTCAAGCGCGTGTGCCAACGCCGCCTCGCCGCCTCCCTGGGATGCGGACTTGCGGGCCACGTCCACATAGGATGCGCCTGCCGCCTCGAGTGCGAGGCGAACGAACTCGCCCCGGCCCTGGATCGTGGGCCAGTAGTGAAGCTGGTAGACCTTCGCGGGATTGCGGGCGCTGGCGCCGTCATCGGCGCGGCGCAGCGGTTCGGTCGCCACGGTGCTCACGATTCCACGTGGCCGTAGCCCATGTGTTCGCGTACCCAGCGCACTGCCTGGCGTTCTGCGCGGTCGAGTGCCGCGGCTTCGGTATCGAAGAGTTCGCGCAGGGTTGGCAGCATCATGCGCTCGGTGCCGTGCATGCGCCAGAACACGACCGGCCTGAAGCCACTGCTGCCCTCGCACTCGGCACGCAGCGAAAACTGCCAGCCGTGGTAGACGAAGGGAATGCCCTCTTCGGACACCGCCTCGGCGATCGAGGCGCCGGGCGCCCAGCCAAAGGAATCAAAGGACGGCGGCGGCAGCGAACCGACAGCGAATCGGCTGATATCTCGTGCGATGGTGAGTGCGGAGGCCATGGTGTCCTTGTCCTTCAGGATCTGGAAGAGCAGGTACGAGGATCTCCCGCAGACTGGATTCATCCTGCCGGACGAAATCGCCTCGGACTGCGGGATGCTTTCCTACTCCGCGCTCGGCAGAAACCGAGGTGGCCGAGTTCCATCGGCTCGAAGCACCGTTGCGATGCATGCGGTGTCCGGCACGTCGGCGCTGTCAACGACACGTGCGCGTTTTCAGTGCGCAGATTCGGCGTTGCGCCGACGGGTGGCGGCTGCCTTGCGTGCGGAGGCCGAGCGTTCGGCCGCGCTGCGCGACGCGGACGCCGCACCGCCCAGATGGCCGCCCTTGCGCGAAGGGGCATGGTTCTCGGATTCGCCCCGACCCGAACCGCTCTTCTTGCCGCCCCCGGTTTCCTTGTTCACCGTGGCCCAGGCCCGCCGTTCCGCCTCGGCCGCTGGAAGGCCACGGTGTTCGTAGCCGTCCTCAATGTGTTCGGCCTGACGTTTCTGCTTGTCCGTATAGGACGACTTGTCGCCACGTGGCATGTCGGTTCTCCTTGGAATGGGATGAACCGACGTTGTTGGCGCACCCGGGCGGCGCCAGCGTAGGAGAAGTTGTCGGACTGCCGTCGGTCTCGGCGGGCGTCCGCGGCGCACGGCGCTACTTGAGATAGACCTCGTCGAACGGCGACAGCGTTCCCCAGATCGACTGCGGCACGTTGCCGACCTTCTTCGTGGTCGCCGTGTAGTAGGGAACCTGGTTGATCACGTACACCGGCAGCTCGTCGGTCACGATCTTCTGGAAGGTCGCGTAATAGGCCTTGCGGCGTGTCGGGTCGAGGATGGTCCCGGCCGAATTCAGCAACTCGTCGACCTGCGGATTGCGATAGGACTGCGTGTTGGTCCAGACGATCGGCCGGATGTTGGTCGACAGGTAGGTGCGGTGCACGCCGATCACCGGGTCGCTCCAGTTGAAGGCCGCGTCCATCGACATGTCGAAGTCGTGCGAGGCCATGCGCTTGGCCCAGGTCGGAAAGTCGGCCGAGGTGCGCACCGTGACCGCGATGCCGATCTTCTTGAGTTGCGCGCGCAGATATTCCGCGACGTTCTTCTGCTGGGTATCGGCGCCGGGGTAGTAGTCCATCGTGACCTTGAAGCGCTCGCCATTGGCGTCGGCCTTGTAGCCGGCGTCGTCGAGCATCTGCACGGACTTCTTCAGGTCCAGCGGATAGGTCACGACATCGGGCACCGCGAACGGGCTGCTGCTGGCGATCGGTCCGTCCGCCGGAATGCCATAGCCGCCCATCAGCGCCTTCAGGATGAAGGGCTTGTCGATGGCCGTGGCGATGGCCTTGCGCACGCGCAGGTCGGACATCGGCCTGCGTTCGAGATTGAAGGCCAGCCAGTTCAGCGAACCGATGCCTTCGTAGCCCTTGGCCGTGAGGTCGATGCGCGGGTCCTTCGCGAGCCGCTGCAGGTCGGTCGGCGTGCTGATGAAGCCGACCATCTGCACGTCGCCACGCTCCAGGTTCAGCATCAGGCTGGCGGCGTCCTGGTTGATGGTGACGATCAGCTTGTCGAGGTACGGCTTGCCGGGCAGGAAGAACCTGTCGAAGCGCTCCATCACGATGCGCTGGCCGGGCACGAACTCGACGAGCCTGAAGGGTCCGGAGCCGACCACGTTGGCGCTGTTGCGCGGGTGGTTCTTCAGGTCGGTGCCGTCGCCGTAGATGTGCTTCGGCAGGATCGGGCAGAGGCCCGGCGACATCGCCAGCAGGATCGCCGGATGCGGCGTGCTCATGCGGATGATCGCGGTGTACGGGTCCGGCGTCTCGACTTTCTCGACCGGGCCGAGCATGGTCGTGAATGGGTGGTTGGCCTTGATCTGCATGATCGAGAAGGCCACGTCCTCCGAGGTGATCGGCTTGCCGTCGTGGAACACCGCGTTCCTGCGCAGGTTCAGAGTGAGCGACTTGCCGTCTTCCGCCAGCTTCCATGACTCGGCCAGGTAGGGTTGCGGATTCCATTTGTCGTCATAGCGCAGCGGGCTCGCGAACAACTGGGCCGAGGGCAGCGCGGTGGCCGCACCCGACTGCACCGCGCCGTTGAGGTGGCGGGGCGCCTGCGACGCGCCGATCACCAGCGTGCCGCCGCGCCTGGGCGTCGCGGTTTGTGCCTCTGCGGTGGAGGCCAGGGGCAGCATGCAGGCCAGCGCGGCGAGCCATGTGAAGGCAAGGGACAGCGGGCGGACCCGCGCCGAGAGGAACATGAGGGGCATCGAAGACTCCTGTTGCGTGTGCTTAAGGCCGCACGCCGCCGGCGGCCGGTGCGGTGCGTGCCTTCCTGAAGGCGTTCTTGACCTGGATCTTTCCGTCCTTGAACGTGAACACGTCGACGCCGTCGACGTCGATCGGCGTGCCGTCGGGCTGGGTTCCGGTGAAGCGCCACTGCGACAGTCCGATATCGCCGTGGACCAGATAGCGGCCGTCGCTCCAGCGCGCGTCGGGCACCGCCTCCCAGACCGCAGCGAAGGCGCGGCGTACCGCGTCGCGGCCCACGTGGCGTTGACCGAAGGCATCGGCGCCGGCCGGCGTCTGGAACACGCAGTCGTCGGTCATGAAGCTCATCAGCGCATCGACGTCATGCCGGTTCCAGGCCTCGCTGAAGGCTTCCAGCATGGCTTCGGTGACGGGCGAAAAGGTACTCATCAAGGATTCCTCGGTCTGGATTTCATGGAACTGGAAAGCGGTGGTATCGACGCGATGGGCAATGGGCGCGCAGTGGTTCAGCGGAACACGACCGTCTTGCGGCCGTTGACGAGCACGCGGCGCTGCGCATGCCATGTGACGGCACGGGCCAGCACGCCGCTTTCGACGTCGCGGCCCAGGTCGGTCAGCGCCTCTGCGTCCATGCCGTGGTCGGCGCGGGCGATGTCCTGTTCGATGATCGGGCCCTCGTCGAGATCGGCCGTCACGTAGTGCGCTGTGGCGCCGATGATCTTCACGCCGCGCTCGAAGGCCTGCTGGTAAGGGCGCGCGCCCTTGAAGCTGGGCAGGAAGGAATGGTGGATGTTGATCACGCGGCCTTCGAGCCGGCGGCACACGGCATCCGAAAGCACCTGCATGTAGCGCGCGAGCACCACCAGCTCGACGCCGTCGGCCTCGACGATCTCCAACAGCCGTGCCTCGGCCTGCGCCTTGGTGGCGGCGCTCACCG
>CAIQMJ010001187.1 GCA_903872875.1 uncultured Variovorax sp. | reverse complement strand
GCTACGCGCAGGTGCTGCAGCGCGCCGAGCCGCGCGTGACCGACCCCGAGGTAGCGGCCAGCCTGGCGAGCATCGCGGCGGCCTTCGGCCATCTGCCGGCACGCGCGGCGCCCGAGCCCGATGCGGTGGCGGAGCGCGCGCGCGACAAGGAGATGCTCAAGAGCCGGCTCGCGCGGCTGGTGTCGCGCCAGCTCGGCGTGGCGCAGGCGATCGCCGCGGCGGTGGCGGAGTTCAATGCGCCGGCCGAGCGCGACACGCTGCATGCGCTGCTCGAACTGCAGGCCTACCGGCTCGCCTACTGGCGCGTGGCCGCGGACGAGATCAACTACCGGCGCTTCTTCGACATCAACGAACTCGCGGCGCTGCGCATCGAGCGCGAGCCCGTGTTCGAGGCGACGCATGGCATGGCGCTCGACCTGGCGGCGAGCGGCGTGGTCGACGGGCTGCGCATCGACCATCCAGACGGCCTCTACGACCCGGCCCAGTACTTCCAGCGGCTGCAGGAAGGCTATGCGCGCCGCGCCGGCCTGGTGCTGCCCGGCCCCGATGCCGAGGGCCGTCCGGCCCGGCCGCTCTACGTGGTGGCGGAGAAGATCGCGGCCTCGCACGAGGAGGTGCCGATCGAATGGCATGTGCATGGCACCACCGGCTACCGCTTCGCGACGGTGGTCAACGGCGTGTTGCTGGACATGCGCACCGCGGAGCGCTTCGCGCGCATCTGGCGCAGCTTCACCGGCGTGCAGGACGCATTCGAGGAATTGGCCTACCAGGGCAAGCGCTCGATCATGCGCAATGCGCTGGCGTCGGAACTCACGGTGCTGTCGACCGAGCTGCTGCGCATCGCGCGGGCCGACCGCCGCACCCGCGACTACACGCTCAACACGCTGCGGCGCGCGCTGTCGGAAGTGGCGGCGTCGATGCCGGTGTACCGCAGCTACATCATCGATGCGCCGTCCGCGCAGGACCTGAAGTTCATCGACTGGGCGGTCGACCATGCGCGCGAGCGCAGCCTGGACGCCGACACCACGGTCTTCGATTTCGTGCGCCGTGCGCTGCTCGGCCAGACGGTCTCGCAGGCCTCGGAAGCGCTGAAGGCGCGCACCCGGCGGTTCGCGATCCGATTCCAGCAGTTCAGCGCACCGGTGGCCGCCAAGGGCGTGGAGGACACGGCCTTCTACCGCTACTTCCCGCTGAGTTCGCTCAACGAGGTCGGCGGCGAACCGGCGCTGTTCGGCATGTCGGTCGCCGCATTCCACGAGGCGAGCGCCGACCGCGCGCTGCGCTGGCCGCACACCATGCTGGCGACATCGACGCACGACAACAAGCGCTCGGAAGACGTGCGCAACCGGATCGACGTGCTCTCGGAGCTGCCAGCGACCTGGCGGCTCGCGCTGCGGCGCTGGCGCGCGATGAACCGGCCGGTCGACGACCCGGCCCCGCAGATGCCGTCGGCCGCGGACGAGTACCTGCTCTACCAGACGCTGCTCGGCGCGCTGCCTGCGGGCGGCCTCGACGAGTCCACGCGCGCCGACTTTGCAGAGCGCATCGAGCGCTATGCGCTGAAGGCGGCGCGCGAGTCGAAGGCGCATACCAGCTGGGTGATCGCCAATGAGCCCTACGAGAACGCGCTGAAGGGCTTCGTCCAGAGGCTGCTCGGTCAGATCGGCGACAACGCGTTCCTCGCCGACCTGCAGGCGCTAGGCGCAACAGTGGCCTGGTTCGGCATGCTGAACAGCTTGTCGATGACGCTCATCAAGTACGTGTCGGCCGGCGTGCCCGACATGTACCAGGGCAACGAGCTGGCGGACCTGAGCCTGGTCGACCCGGACAACCGGCGGCCGGTGGACTACGCCGCGCGAGCGCGCTGGCTCGACCGGATGGACGCGATGCTTCAGGCGCCCGGACTGGCCGAGGTCGTGCGCGGCTTCGCCGAGGAACCGCACGAGGGGGCGGCCAAGCTATGGGCGACCTGGCGCCTCCTGGGGCTGCGCCAGGCCGAGCCCGCGCTGTTCCGCGAGGGCAGCTACACGGCGCTGCATGCGGCCGGCGCAAAAGCATCGCACGTGATCGCCTTCACCCGCGCATACGAGGGCAAGGCGGTGGTGCTGATCGCCGCGCGGCTGTTCGTCAGCCTCGCGACCGATGCCGAAGCGCAGGCGGCGCAAGCGGTGGCCGTCCGCTGGCTGCCGCTCGGCGAAAAGGTGTGGACGGACACGATCGTGCATCTGCCCGGCTGGCCCGAAGGCGCGCGCTTCGAGAACGTGCTGACGGGAGAAGAGGTGACGGTGAAGAACGGCGCGGTGCGCCTGGCGGATGCCTTCGAAAGCTTCCCCGGCGCCGCACTCAAGGCGCTGGACCCGCCCTCACATTGACTGTTCGTGAAACACCACGGACCGGCTTTGCCGGGCCGCTGGTGTTGCCCCCGGAAGG
>CAIQMJ010001186.1 GCA_903872875.1 uncultured Variovorax sp. | reverse complement strand
TGACGGAAGCCATCAGGGCCACTGCCTGACGGAGCCCGCCTGCTCGATTGCCTGAAAGGCAATCGACCGTTCGATTAATTGCGACGCCGTCACACCATCCACACCGCGATCGCGCCGGACAATCGAAGCGCCGAACGGCGCCCTCCCTCAACCCTCCGATTTCCGACCAGCATGTCCGCTCCTGCCGCCTTGCCCTTCTCCAAGATCCGCGTCGCCCATGGCGCGCGTTTCCAGGCTTTCCAGGCGCCGCTGCGGGTGCGCGCCAAGGTCTGCACCGAGCTGGTTGCGCCCGCACGCATCGAGGCTTCGGTGATCGCCGCCACGCGCGCCTGAGCGCGGCGCCCGGCGTCATGGCTACCGATATCGTCGTTCTCGGCGCCGGCATGGTCGGCGTCGGTACCGCGCTCGCGCTGCAGCAGCGCGGCCATGCGGTCACGCTGGTCGACCGCAAGATGCCGGGCCGCGAAACCTCTTACGGCAATGCCGGGCTGATCCAGCGCGAGGCGGTGGAGCCGTACGCCTTTCCACGCGACGTCGCCACGCTGCTGCGGGTGGCGGCGGGCATCGGCAACGACGTGCACTACCACGCCGACGCGCTCTGGCCGCTGCTGCCGCGGCTCGCGCGCTACTGGTACCACTCGGCGCCCGCGCGCCACGCGGTGGTGGCGCAGGCCTATGAGAGGCTGATCGCCCACTGCCTCAGCGAACACGCGGCCCTGATGGCGCCGGCCGATGCCGACGATCTCGTGCAGAAGCACGGCTGGCGGCAGGCCTACCGGTCGCAAGCCGCCTTCGAGGCCGCCGCGGCCGCGGCGCGCACGCTGGCGCAGCGCCATGGGCTGGCCGCCGGACTGCTCGATGGCGCCGATCTGGCGCGCGCGGAACCCGCGCTGCATGCACCGATGGCCGGTGCCATCCACTGGCAGGACCCGTGGTCGGTGAACGATCCGGGGGAGCTGGTGGCACGCTACGCGCGGCTGTTCCTGCGGCGCGGCGGCCGCTTCGTCCATGGCGACGCGATGACGCTGCGGATACACGGCAACGGCTGGTCGGTCGCGACCGATGACGGCAGCGTCACGGCGGCGCATGCGGTAGTCGCGCTCGGCCCCTGGGCCGGCACGCTCACGCAGCGCTTCGGCTACCGGCTGCCGTTGTTCGTCAAGCGCGGCTACCACCGGCACTACGCCACCGAGATGCGGCTGGCCGTGCCGATGCTCGATGCCGAGCGCGGCGTGGCGCTGTCGCCGATGTCGCGCGGCCTGCGCATCGCGACCGGTGCCGAATTCGCGCGGCACGATGCACCCGCCACGCCGGTGCAATTGCGGCGCGCAGAGCAGAGCACGCGCGAACTGCTGGCGCTCGGCGCGCCGCTGGAAGACCCACCCTGGCTTGGCGCGCGCCCCTGCACGGTCGACATGAAGCCGGTGATCGGCCCGGCGCCGCGCCATCCGGGGCTCTGGTTCAATTTCGGCCACGCGCACCAGGGCTTCACGCTGGGGCCGGCCAGCGGGCGCCTGCTCGCGGAAATGCTGCACGGCGAGACGCCGTACATCGACCCGACGCCCTACCTGCCGAGCCGCTTCGGCGCCTGAGCGCCGAAGTGCCGCGTACGGCGCCGGCTGCGCCAGGCCGCGCGGGCGATCAGAACTTCACGTTCATGCTGACCGCCACGGTGCGACCGGGCATGGTCCGGCGCTCGATGTCGGCCAGCGTCGCGGCCGTCGTGCCAGGCACCAGGCTGCGCGACGAGGCGTAGTCCCAGTACTTGCGGTCGAACACGTTGAACAGGCCCAGGTTGAGCGTCACGTTGCGGCTGACGTTCCAGTAGGCCGCCAGGTCCAGCAGACCGTAGCCCGGCACCCGGTAGTAGGTCGTGGTGCTGCTGGCGATCACGTCCGTGCTGGCCTGCTTGCCCTTCACGGCGCTGGCTGCGGCCGACAGGCCGAAGCGCTTGCCCGGATCGTCGTAGGCCAGCGTCAGCGTGCCCTTGGCCGGGCCGACGGACGCCAGGTCGCCACTGTTGCCGGTCGTGGTGTTGGTTGCCTTGCCATGCGCCACGCCCGCGGCCAGGCCGACGCTGTAGCCGGACGCCGCGCGGCTGAACTCGCCCAGCTCGAAGCGGCTCGAGAATTCGACGCCGGAGATGGTCGCGCGGCCGATGTTCTCCGGCCGGTACAGGCCATAGGTCGCCGTCGGGAACTCCGACGCATAGGACGCGTACGGAAGCGACACGTACTCGATGAAATTGCGGTAGCGCGTGTAGAACGCCGAGGCGTGCAGCGTTACGCCGGCCGCCGGCGT
>CAIQMJ010001185.1 GCA_903872875.1 uncultured Variovorax sp. | reverse complement strand
TCGGCCTGCGTGACCACCACCGGCTGGCCGGCCTTGATGAGCTGCGCGTAGGCCTGCGGCACGTTCACGTAGACACGCAACGGATCGGTCTGGGCCAGCAGGAACAGCGGCCGGCCGCTGCCCGCATCGATCAGGTCGCCGACGTCGACGTTGCGTCGCGTGATCACGCCGGCGAAAGGCGCCAGCACCCGCTTGAAGCCTTCGGTCTGCTTCAGGCGCTGGACGTTGGCCTCGGCTGCGGCCAGGTTGGCGGTGGCCGAGGCGACGGCGCCGCGACGCTCGTCGAGGTCCTGCTGCGAGACCACGTCCTTCTGGCGCAGCGCCTCCCAGCGGGCGACAGTGCTCCTTGCCAGCGACAGCCCCGCCGCGGCCTGCTCGCGCGCGGCGACGGCCTGCGACAGTTGCTGGTCGATCTCGGGCGTCTCGATCTCGGCGAGCAGGTCGCCCTGCTGGACACGCGCGCCGATGTCCTTGGTCCAGCGCTTGAGATAGCCGCTGGCACGCGCCGATATGGGCGACTGCACATAGCCCTGCAGGGTGCCGGGCAAGGCCAGTGTCCGGCCGGCCGTCGGCTGGATGGGCAGGGCGGTCTTCACGTACTGGGTGGCGCGCTCGGTCGCCCCGGCCTCGAGCGACCTCGCATTGGCCATCCGCACGAACACCGTCCGCGCCGCGCCGAGCGCCAGCAACACCAGCACGGCCAGCACCAGCCATCGGGTGCGGCGCACCATCTGGCGCCTTCGCAGCAGTTCGTGGTGTTCGTCGGCTTCGACCGGGTGGATGGCCAGCCCCGCGTGGCGTTGCTCGGTCATGGGTTGACTGCTCCTGGCGTCAGTGGATCGTGGACCTGCGCGGCCTTGCGCCGCGCCAGCCGGTGGTGGACGCCGGCGAACCCCGCCGGCACGAAGAACAGCGTGGACACGGTGGCGAACAGCAGCCCGCCGATCACCGCGCGGCCCAGCGGCGCATTCTGCTCGGCGCCCTCGCCCAGGCCCAGCGCCATGGGAATCATGCCGATGATCATCGCCAGCGCGGTCATCAGCACCGGCCGGATGCGCGTCGCGCCGCCTTCGAGCGCCGCCGACAGCGCGGGCACGCCGGCCGCGAGCCGCTCGCGCGAGAACGACACCAGCAGGATGGAGTTGGCCGTCGCCACGCCCATGGTCATGATCGCGCCGGTCAGCGCCGGGACGCTCAACGTGGTGCCGGTGAGGAACAGCATCCATGCGATGCCCGCCAATGCGGCCGGCAGCGCCGTGATGATGATGGCGGCGTCGAGCCAGGACTGGAAGGTGATCACGATCAGCAGGTAGACCAGCACGATCGCCATCGCCAGCCCGACGCCGAGTCCGATGAACGAGGACTGCATGGTCTGCACCTGGCCGCGGATGTCGACCCGGCTGCCGCGCGACAGCTTGGGCCGCATCTCGTCGACCAGTGCCTGCACCTTGGTCGCCACGCTGGCGAGGTCGGTGCCCTGCACGCTGACGTAGACGTCGATCACCGGCGCGATGTTGTAGCGCGACTGCACTGCCGGCTGCCGCGACGCCTGCGCGTCGACCAGGTTGCCCAGCAGTTGCTGCGACGTGCCACCCGGCGTGGTCGCGCCACCGGCGCCCACCGGTATGCCGAGCAGCGAATCGAGCGAGTCGACCACGTACTGCGGCGACTGCACCGCGATGCTGTAAACCACGCCGTTGGCCGGATTGAGCCAGAAGGCGGGTGCCGTCTGAGAACTGCCCGAGAGCGCGATGAGCACGTTCTGTCCC
>CAIQMJ010001184.1 GCA_903872875.1 uncultured Variovorax sp. | reverse complement strand
GTCCACCGGGATCGAGATTCCTCCCGTCTTCAAGGCGGATGGCATTCGTGCGCTGGGCCGTGCGCTGGAAAAGATGATGGATCGCCGCCTGGTCTCGGCGCCGCAGGCCGCGGAGATATTGCTGGGGAAGAATTGGCGGCAGAGAACCTATGCGGGCATGGGGCTGGACCGAGGCGACCACCTGTGCGCAGCCGCTGCACGAGAAGCCTTGGAGCGCTGGTGCGGCAAGGGATTCATCGCGCCGGGCGACATCGCGATCTATCTGCACGACGCGTCTTCGGACCGGATCGGCAGGGCGCGCGCCCGTGCCGAGAAGGACCGATGACCCGCCGGTCGACGACAGCCTGAAGCACCTGCCCGGGCCGGGCATTGGCACTGCGTGCTAAGGTCCTGTTCACGCGTCTTTCGTGGCGTTTCAGCTTCTGTTCGGGCATTTGCCCTGTGCCTGCCGGTCTTCTGCTTCCGTCCCCCAGAGACTCCCCGTGCCTCGTTCCAGCCTTTCCCGCGCCGCCCCCGTCGCCGGCATGTCGCCCGCGCTCACCTGGACCTTTGCCATCGCGTGCGGCCTGTGCGTGGCCAACATCTATTTCGCGCAGCCGCTGATCGGCCCGATCGCGGACGCCCTCGATCTGCACGCCGGCCTGGCCGGACTGATCATGACGCTGATCCAGCTCGGTTATGGCGCCGGGCTGCTGTTGCTGGTGCCGCTGTCCGACGCGGTCGAGAACCGCCGTCTGGTGGTGGCCGCGATGGGCGGCATGGTGATCGGGCTGGTCGGCATCGCGCTGTCCAATTCGGCGGCGACGTTCATGGCCGCTTCCTTTCTGCTGGGTGTCTGCACCGTTGCGGCACAGGTGCTCGTGCCGTTTGCGTCGCACCTCGCGCCCGAGGCGACGCGTGGCAAGGTGGTCGGCAACATCATGGCCGGGCTGCTCGCCGGCATCATGCTGTCGCGTCCGTTCTCGAGCCTCGTCGCTTCGGCTTTCGGTTGGCGGGCCGTGTTCGGCCTCTCGGCGGCGATCGTCTGTGGGCTGATGGCGGTGCTCTGGCGCGTGCTTCCGGAGCGTCGTCCGCACGGGTCGCTCGGCTACGCACGCACGATGGCCTCGCTGCCGGGCATCGTGTGGCGCACGCCGCTGCTGCGCCGCCGCGGCTTCTACCAGGGGATGATGTTCGCGGCCTTCCAGGTGTTCTGGACCACCGTGCCGCCGTTGCTGGCGCATGAGTTCGGCATGGGTCAGGGAGGCATCGCTGCATTCGCGCTGGCGGGTGCCGCCGGTGCGCTCGCCGCGCCGATGGCCGGCCGTGTCGCGGATCGCGGATTCACGCGGCCGGCTACCGGGCTGGCCATCTCGGCCGGGCTGCTGTCGTTCGTGCTGGGCGCCGTTTCGGTCCACTTCCATTCGCTCGCAGGACTGGTCGTTTCGGGCATCGTGCTCGATGGCGCCGTGCAGTTCTGCCAGGTGCTGAGCATGCGGAGCCTGTTCGTGCTCGCGCCTGAGCTGCGCGGCCGGTTGAACGCGTTGTTCATGACTTTCGTCTTCCTGTGCGCAGCGGTGGCCTCCGGCCTGGCGGCGGCGACCTACACCTTCGTCGGCTGGACCGGGGTGAGCCTGCTCGGCGGCGGCTTCATCGCCGCGGCGCTGCTGCTGTTCGCGACGGAGGCACGGTCGGCAGTGCGCCCCATGCCCTGAGGCCTGTCGTCCGCGGCACCCAGGCCCACCGCATCACATCGCCCAGATCCGTGGCGAACTCGCCGGCAGCTGCCAGAGCTCGGCACGCCACGCGAGCCACACTTGCCGCAGCAATTGCATCGCAGGCTCGACCACCGGCGCCAGCACGCGCAGTACGACGATCTCCGGATGCGGGCTGGTGGCGCCGGCGCTGGCGTCCAGGGCATGGGCCGCCGCGAGGTCCCGCGCAATGGCCAGCAGCGCGTCGCGCCGAGCCCGTGTCTGCGGCGAGCCCGAAACGAAGAACAGCGACGCGATGCATCGATGGCCGGCCAGGCCGAGCGGGCTCTGCAGCAGCCGCTTGTCGGCCGCTTCGATACGGCCGCGCTCCAGCCACACGCCCGGCGCTTCCAGGTGTTGCTGCAAGCTGCCGCGATCGAAGGGCTTGCCGGCACCCGGCAGGCCGAGCGCCGTCACGTCCCACCCGAGCAGTTCGGCACCGGGCGCGAGTTCCATCCGCAGCCGGTTCTCGGCGCGGCAACCGCTGTAGCAGATCGCCTCCAGCGGCAGCCATTCGATCCGTGCACCGGCTTCCAGCCGAAGTTGCGTGCGCTGCAAGGCGAGCTCGCCGTCGGAGCGGTAGAAGCGTGTCGCGCCGGGCGTGGTGATAAGCCCGTGGCTGCCGGCGGCGGCCGTCACGTCGATGTCGAGCGTGTCGCCGCCGACCAGGCCACCTGGCGGATGCACCAGCACGTTGTGGCAGATCGCGTCGCCTTCGGGATAGAGGCTCTGCAGGATGCGCAGCGGGCCGTCGTGGCGATAGCGCGCGACGGTGCGTTGGTGTTCAGCGCGGTAGTCGAGCGCGAGTCTGGCGTGCCATGGCATGCGGCGAGTCTATCGGCGGCGCCGCGCGGGACCGGCTGCACGCGTCAGCTTTTCCATGCGCCTTCGTGCGCCGCGCTGGCTTCTTCGATCAGTGCCGGACCGATGCATTCGATCGGGTGCGGCGATGCATCGAACACGTCGCGGCAGGACAGCTCGGCATCGCGCTGGTCCTGTCGTTCGCCGCGGAACACGCGCAGCCGTTCGGCGTCGATGCCGAACACCACGCGACCGATGTTCGACCAGAAGATCGCGCCGGCACACATCACGCAGGGTTCGGCCGACGAGTACAGCGTGGCGCCGGCGAGAAGTTCGCGCGAATAGCGGCGTTCGGCCAGCGCCCGGATCGCGTTCATCTCGGCATGGCCGGTGCAGTCGCCGGTCTCGGCGGTGTTGTTGTAGCCCTCGGCGATCACTTCGTTGGCGGCGGTGACGATCACGGCGCCGAAGGGCCGGTTGCCGCGTCGGCCCGAGGCATGCGACCAGAAGATGGCTTTCAGCAGATAGCGGCCGTCGCGTTCGTCGAGGGCCGCTTCCGCGGGGAGGGAGGAGGGAGTCGGTTTCATATGGGGGACAACGATGCGCTTGGACTGTCGATCATGGTGCATGCACGACATATGCCAGCACGCGCCACTCGGGTCCGGCGCGTTCATGTTCATGCCACCGGCGCGTGAAGGGCTCCCTCTTTCGAGAGGCGCACCGCTCACAGGCCGGCGCTACCATCGACCTCCTTCCCACAGCCAAGGAGCGCACGATGGTCACCCGTGGATTCACAGGCCGACGCCCCACCGCCGCATTCGCCACCCGGCTGCCGCCCGGCCAGTTCGAGACCGACGACTTCCCGGTGCTCTCGAAGGGCCCCGCACCGGCGATCGATCTTTCCACCTGGCGCTTCACGCTGAGCAACGGGCCGCGGCCGATCGCGAGCTGGAACTGGGACGAGTTCAATGCACTGCCACAGACCCGGTGGGAAGGCGACATCCATTGCGTCACGACCTGGTCGAAGTTCGACACCGTCTGGGAAGGCGTGAGCATCGACGACCTGCTCGCGGCGGCGGGCGTGCCGGCACCGACCGCCTATGCGCTCGCGCTGTCGCACGACGACTACGACACCAACGTGCCGGTGGCCGACCTGCTCGGCGGCCGCGCGATGGTCGCGACCCGCTTCGGCGGCGCGCCGCTGAGCGCCGAGCACGGCGGACCGGCGCGCCTGCTGGTGCCGCACCTGTACTTCTGGAAGAGCGCGAAATGGATCAAGGGCCTGCGCTTCACGCCGCGCGACGAGGCCGGCTTCTGGGAACTGCGCGGCTATCACATGTACGGCAATCCCTGGAAGCAGCAGCGCTACTCCGACGACCCGTGAGCGCGGCCCCACCCTTGCCCAAGCCGTCGTTGCCTGCCGCTTCTCCGGCGGCCTCGCCCTGGTACGAGGCCATCGTCGAGCGCGTCGTGCCGGTCACGCCGCGCACGGTCGGCGTGTTCCTGCGCGCGTCGTCGTCATCCTCACCATCGTCGGCGACCTTCCCATCGCTCGCGGGCCAGCATCTGGTCGTGCGGCTCACCGCGCCCGACGGCTATGCGGCGCAGCGTAGCTACTCGATCGCATCCGCGCCCGGCGCGGATCGCTTCGAACTGCTGATCGAGAAGCTCGAGGACGGCGAGGTCTCGCCCTTCTTCCACGACATCGTCGAGGCCGGCGACGTGATCGAGGTGCGTGGCCCGCTCGGCGGGCACTTCGTCTGGTGCGCGGCGGACGGCGGCCCGCTGCTGCTGGTGGCCGGCGGTTCGGGCAT
>CAIQMJ010001183.1 GCA_903872875.1 uncultured Variovorax sp. | reverse complement strand
GATCTTGAGCGTCGATCCGGCCGGCCATGACGAGTTCGGTCTGGCCCGACACGAGGTCGACCGCGCGCGCACGCAAGGTTTCGATCGCCTGGCCGCGCTTCACCGCAGCCGGCGCGGCGCGCCGTGCCGCCATCAGTGCGATGCCCCAGCCTGCGCCGACCAGCCACAGCGCCAGCAATGCGCCGGCCCAGGCGTTCATGAATCCGAGCACCAGGCCAGCGAACAGGGCCGCACCCAGCGCGGCACCGGCCGGCACCAGCATGCGCAGGTACAGCGATTCGAGCGCATCGATGTCGGCCGTGAGCCGGAACAGCAGCCGCGCCGGCCGCGCCAGCAGTTGGCGCGCGGCGTCGGGCCGCGCCCAGCCACGGAACAGCCGGGCGCGCAGGTCGGCCAGCGCAGCAAAGGTGGCGTCGTGCGTGACGAGGCGTTCGCCATAACGCGACAGCGTGCGGCCCATCGCCAGCAGGCGGATGCCGGCCGAAGGCATGAACACGTCGAAGCCGAGCGCCGTCGCGGCCTGCAGCCCGGCCAGCGCGGTCGCGGTGATGAACCAGCCGGACAGGCCGAGCAGCGCCATGCCCATGAGCACGGTCAGCGCCGCCATCACCAAACCGAGTGCGAGGCGACGTGGCTGCGTGGCCAGGAAGGCCCGCAACAGCGGCCGCAGATCACGCCAGCGGCGGCGGGCGACCGAAGACGGTCGAACGGTGCTCACGCGGCCTCCCTGGCGTCGTCCGACGGCGCGAGCGATGTCGAATCCAGGCGGATCACACGGTCCATGCGCGCCGCAAGCACCGGGTCATGGGTCGCGACGATCAGCGTCCTGCCGCGTGCGAGCGCGATCAGCGCATCGCTCACGCGTGCGGCGGTCTCGGTATCGAGATGGGCCGTCGGCTCGTCGACCAGCAGCAGGTCGGCATCGGGCTGCGCCGCAACGCGCGCCAGCGCAAGACGCACCGCCTCGCCGCCCGACAGGCCGGCCGCGCCCTCGCCCAGCGCAATGCCCGGCCGCGCCTGCGCCACGCCGTCGAGCGCGGAGAAGCGCACAGCCTGCTGCACGGCGGCCGCGCCGATGCCGGGCCGCCCGAGCGCCACGTTGGCCAGCACCGAGCCGGCAAAGACATGCGGGCGCTGTCCCATCCAGCCGACGCGCCGGCGCAGGCCGCGCACGCTGCCGTCGGTCAACGGCACGCCGCCGATCGCGATCTCGCCCTGCCCCGCAGCGCTCAGGCCGGCGATCAGGCTCAGCAGCGCGGTCTTGCCGCAGCCGCTCGGCCCCATCAGTGCGACATGCTCGCCGGCGGTGACGTCGAAGTGCGCACCATCGAACAACGCGGGCTCGCCGGCATGCGCGAAGTGCAGGCCGCTGATGCGGACTTCAGGCGCGCCGGCCGAACGCGGCGTGGCGCCAGCCTCCGCTGTGACGAACGACGCGCCGGGCAGCGGCTCGCGGACCTGCGCCAGCCTGTCGAGCGCTTCGAGTGCGGCCTCGCCGGCCGCGCGGTCGTGCCACACGGCAGAAAGCTCACGCAAGGGCTCGAAGAAAGCCGGCGCCAGCAGCAGCACGAACAAGCCCTCACCCAGCGACAACCGATGGCCCCAGGCACCGAACGGCAGCGTGCCCAGCAGATGAAAGCCCACGTAGGCCGCCACCATCGCCACACCCAGCGCCGAGAACAGCTCCAGCACGGCGGACGACAGGAACGCGATGCGCAGCACGGCCATGGTGCGTCGGCGCAGCGACTGCGCCGCATCGCCGAGACGTCCCGCCGTGGCGTCGACCGCGCCCAGCGCTCGCAGCGTGGCCAGGCCGCGCAGCCGATCGAGCAGGAAGGCATTCATGCCGCCCATCTCCACCATCTGCGCCTCGCTCGCCGCCTTGGCGCGCCAGCCGACGATCGCCATGAACACCGGAATCAGCGGCGCCGCCACCAGCAGCACCAGCGCCGCCACCCAAGAGAACCAGGCGACCACCGGCAGCATGACCAGCGGCACCGCCATCGCGCGCCAGCGGGTCGGTGCGTAGCGCACGAGGTAGGGCACGATGGCCTCCGCCTGTTCGGCGATCACGCTGGCCGCGTGGCCCGATGCCGGGCGGTCGCGGTCCAGCGGCGATCCTGCGGCGAGCGCCGTGGCCGCTTGCGCACGCAATGCGGACAGTCCCTCCCGCGCCTGCGCGAAGACCCGTCGCGTGCCCCAGCGTTCAGCCGCTGCGCGCAGCAGGCCGAGCAACAGCACGCCTGCCGCCGGCCCGACGGCATCGGACAGCCCGCCGCCCTGCCCCAGCCGCTGCACGGCCACGGCCAGCAGCGCCGCCTGTGGAATCCAGAGCAACGCGGCCGCACCCAGCACGCGGCTGCCCGCACCCGGACGGGTCAGCGATCGCAAGGCGGCATTGGACGACGCAGAGGGCTTCATCATTCATTCTCGAATTTTCAGTATTTACTGAAGTTTCACGATGATAGGGAATACCACGACCTTTGACGATGGACAAAGTGTCCATCACCCGCATGCCGATTGCGCCAGATCAACGCGCCATGAAAAAGGCCCACGACGCCGAACGGCATTGTGGGCCTTTGGGGCTTGACTGGCCGGCGTCACGTGCTCCCGCCGCCAGATCCGCGGCTCACATCAGAGCGCCAGCCGCTCGCGGGCCGCCTTGTATTCGCGCTTGAGCTTGTCGACGAAGGCGGCCGTCGTCGTCACTTCCGTAATCGCGCCGATGCCCTGGCCCGAGCCCCAGATGTCCTTCCAGGCCTTGGCCTTGGCGCCGTCGCCGGTACCGAAGTTCATGGTCTTCAGGTCGCCCTCGGGCAGGTTCGCCGGGTCCATGCCGGCGGCCACGATGCTCGGCGCCAGGTAGTTGCCGTGCACGCCGGTGAACAGGTTCGAGTAGACGATGTCGTCGGAATTGCCGTCCACGATCGCCTGCTTGTAGGCCGCGCTGGCACGCGCCTCCTCGGTCGCGATGAACGCGGTGCCGATGTACGCGAAGTCGGCACCCATCGCCTGCGCGGCCAGCACGGCCGCGCCGCTGGCGATCGAACCCGACAGCGCCACCGGGCCGTCGAACCACTGGCGGATCTCCTGGATCAGCGCGAACGGGCTCTTCACGCCCGCGTGCCCGCCGGCACCGGCCGCCACCGCGATCAGGCCATCGGCGCCCTTCTCGATCGCCTTCTTCGCGAAGGTGTTGCTGATGATGTCGTGCAGCGTCACGCCACCGTAGCTGTGCACGGCGTCGTTGACGTCGGTGCGCGCGCCCAGCGAGGTGATGACGATCGGCACCTTGTACTTCACGACCATCTCCATGTCGTGGTCGAGCCGGTCATTGCTCTTGTGCACGATCTGGTTGATGGCGAAGGGCGCGGCCGGCCTGTCCGGGTTGGCCTTGTTGTAGGCGGCCAGTTCCTCGGTGATCTCGGCGAGCCAGTCTTCGAGCTGCGCCGCGGGGCGCGCATTGAGCGCAGGCATCGAACCGACCACACCGGCCTTGCACTGGGCGATCACCAGTTGCGGGTTGCTGATGATGAACAGCGGCGAGCCGATGATCGGCAGCGGCAGGTTCGCGAGCACGGAAGGGAGCTTGGACATGGATTTGCCTCGGGAGTGTTGTTGTCGAGATTCAGAACGCGTCGAGCGCGAGTGCGGTGACGCTGTCGGCGCCGTCGACGATG
>CAIQMJ010001182.1 GCA_903872875.1 uncultured Variovorax sp. | reverse complement strand
TCACGACCACGACCATGTGCTCCCATTGCGGGCTGTTGCGCAGCAACTGGACGGCGTGGGCGATGTGCTGGTCGCCCGAAGCGACGTCCGCATAGCCGGCGTGCATGTTGAGGTTGCCTTGTGGCTTGTAGAACGTCACGGCCGGCAACTGTCCCGCACGTGCATCGGCGAGGAACTTGTTGGAGGCTTCGTCGTCGCCCAGGCCTGCGTCCCGCAACCGCTTGTCGCGCGCCTGGGTGCCCGGCGCCAGGTTCCTGAAGTAATTGAAGGGCTGATGGTGGTACTGGAAATTGGGCACCACCGGCGTGCCGTTCGCGATGTTGGCGCCATGCTGATCCAGCGTCTGCTGGAACGCGCCCGCATACCAGGCCCAATCGACGCCCTTGCGATCGAGCTTGTCGCCGATGTGCTCGTGCGACTGGGGCGGCAGCGCGGTCGCATTCTGTGCCAGCGCGAAGTCGACCACGTTGCCCGAGGCATCGAGCTTGAGGTTGGTCCACGTCGGGATGTAGGGCGGGGCCATGGTGTTGACGGCGTAGCTCACGCGGGTGCCGTCCTGCAAGGTCTCGGTTGGTGTCAACGCGCTGGGCCCGAAACGGGGAACACCGTCGAGCGCGCTCGCAGGCGATGCCGGCAGCGGTTTCAGGCGTGTGTCGTCCGGGCGGCCGCTCACGGTCGTGGCGATGAGTTCACGCGCAATCGAGCGATCCGCATCCGGATAGCGTGGCGCGGCCGCGGAGATCAGGTAGAGGTGATTGAGGAACGAGCCGCCGAACGCACCCTGGAAGAAGTTGTCGCACAGAGTGAACTCCTGTGCCAGGCCCCAGAGGCGCAACGCGTAGTCGGTGTTGGCGTAGTAGCCCATGGTGAAGCCACCCGAGTCGGCCCACGCCACGAACTGGTCGTTCCTGCCGCCATTGATCTGCATCTGGTTCTGATAGAACACGTGCCAAAGGTCACGCGTCACGAGCGTCAACGGCAGGTCTTCACCCTTGGGGCCCTTGAGTGCGAACGGCGCGTTCGGCAGGTTCTTCTGGAACTGCTGCTCGGGCGCATAAGTGAGGCCGTTGTGCGTCTGTGCCTTGGGTAGCCATCCGCCCGGCACGGCAGGAAGCACCGGCAGCACGGTCTTGCCGTCTCGATCGACCTGCCGGTAGTCCTCCGGGCGCAGTGCCGACAGGGGTGCCTGCAGGCCCGGATAGTTGGCGAACAGGTTGTTGAAGCTGCGGTTCTCGCCGTAGATCACCACCACGATCTTGACCTTCTGGCGCAAGGCCGCATCCAGTTCGGTGGGAGCCCGGCTGTGCGCAGCAGGCGCCGTCTGGCAGGCGGAGAGCAAGGTCCCGCTCGCAGCCGCGGCCAGCGGCGCGCCAAGGGCGCCGCCCAGCAGGCGACGCCGGCTCAGGGAAAGAGGGGAGTCGGTCGACCCGGCCGTCTCGGCATTCGGCATCGGCTTGGAGTCCTGCGTGTTTTTCATGTTGGAGCAGCAAGAGTTTGAACAAGCAGCGAACGTAGAGATCCTGTGCGTCGGCTCCATGACAGAACACGCGCAGCGCGCCGTTCGGGCGAAATTTCGCTCGAACGGCGCGTGCAATGAAAGGCTTCTGAAAGCTGCGAGCCGTCACGCAATGTCGGTCGACCGGGTCAGCTGTTCATGGCGCGCCATGCTCGCCTGCATGGCGTCGAGCTTTGCCCGTACCAACCCGAGCGCGTCGCTGCCGATCAGCAGGTGCTCCGGCGGCTCCGACATGTCCGCCAGCGCAAGGATCGCCGCCGCAGCCTTGTCCGGGTCGCCCAGCTGCCTGCCGCTCTTGTCGATGCGCGATTGCCGGATCGGATCGAACAGGCGGTCGTAGTCGGCAATGGAACGCGCGCTGCGCACCATCGAACGGCCGGCCCAGTCCGTCCTGAAAGATCCGGGGGCGACAGCGGTGACCGCGATGCCGAGGTCCTTCACCTCCCTTGCCAATGTCTCGGAGATGCCCTCCAGGGCGAACTTGCTGCCGCAGTAGTAGGCGATGCCGGGCATCGTGATGTAGCCACCCATCGACGTGATGTTGATGATGTGGCCGCGCCGGCGCTCACGCATGAACGGCAGGAACGCCTTGATGACGGCGACCGCGCCGAACACGTTGACGTCGAACTGCCGGCGCATGTCGTCCAGCGACGATTCTTCCAGGATGCCCTCGTGGCCGTAGCCTGCGTTGTTGATCACGACGTCCACCGGACCGATCTCGGATTCGACGACGGCCGCAAGCGGTGCGACGGCATCGAACTGCGTCACGTCGAGCAGCTTCACATGCGCATCCCCGCAGAACCGGCTCTTGAATTCGGTGGCTGCTTGCTGGGTGCGCACGGTGCCGACGACCCGGTGGCCGGCCCGCAGCGCTGCATTCGCGATAGCCCGGCCGAAGCCGCTGCTGACGCCGGTGATGAAGATTGTCTTGGTGTTTTGCATGCATCGATTCTAGAAATCGAGAGGCACCGAAGCCAGTTGCAATCCTGTGGATGGCTTGCCTATTCCTATGATTTGTATCGAGTCTGAACTCACTTCTCGACGAATTTGATGCACATTACGCTGAATGAGCAAAGCCAGAACCTCGACCCTCGACCGCACCCGCAGCACGCGTGCGAAGCGCCAGGCCAGCATGGTGGCGCTCCTGAAGCAGCTCGCACCTCGCGAGGGCTACACGCTGACGGCGCTTCCGGACGTGCGTTTCCTGCGCTCGGACCGCCCCTTGGCCTCGACCCCCGTGCTCTACGAACCGGGAATCGTCATCGTCTGCCAGGGACGCAAGCGCGGCCTCTGGGCAAACCAGGTCTACCTGTACGACGCGCAGCACTACCTCGCAGTGTCGGTGCCGGTGCCATTCACCATGGAGACCGATGCCAGCGCCGACGAGCCGCTTCTCGCGATCTACTTCAGCCTGGACTTCACCGTGCTGGCAGGCTTGGCGTTGCAGGTCGACGAACTCACGGAGCGCATGCAGACCGCGCCGGTCGGGATGTTCTCCACACCGATGGACGACGCGCTGGCGCAGACCGTCCTGCGATTTCTTGAAGCGATGAGTTCGCCTGTGGAGGCCGTGCTGCTGGGGCCGGCGATCGTGCGCGAGATCTATTTCAGGGTGCTCACCGGAGAACAGGGCGCATCGATGCGCGCGGCGCTCGCCAGCCAGGGCCCGTTCGGAAGGATTGCCAAGGCCGTACGGCGCATCCACACCGCATTCAGCGAGCGCCTCGACGTCGACCGCCTGGCCCGCGAGGCGGGCATGAGCATCCCCACGTTTCACACGCACTTTCGAACCGTCACCCAGAGCTCTCCCATGCAGTACCTCAAGTCGGTACGCCTGCATCAAGCGCGCCTGCTGATGCTGCGAAACGGGAAGACAGCGTCAGCAGCCAGCGCCGAAGTAGGCTATGAAAGTGCGTCGCAGTTCAGTCGTGAGTTCAAGCGCTTCTTCGGACTCAGTCCGAGTGATGAAATCGCTCGACTGAGGTCGAGTTTCGCAATGCCGCCCTTGCCGGGCGCGCAGGCGTGGGTGACGTCGCATTAGGGCGTCGCTAATGGCTTGGTCCAAGCCCTGTCGATCGCTTTTAAATTTAACATAAGACACATTGTATAAATTTGAATTGTGGGAGCAAAGTTGTAATGTCGCAATCCAGCAAAGTTCAAATGTCGCAAAGTCGGCTGCCCCGAGCTCCGAGGCATGGCCATGGCGACACCTGCTGCGACGATCACGATGACGATGC
>CAIQMJ010001181.1 GCA_903872875.1 uncultured Variovorax sp. | reverse complement strand
GCCTTGCCGAAGGCATAGCAGAAAAGCACGGAGGCACGGCCATCTTCGGCATTGCGGCGCCACCAGGCATCGATCTCGGCAAACAGTGCGGCCTGCGCAGGCCAACGGTAGATCGGCAGGCCGAAGGTCGACTCCGTAATGAAGGTGTCGCAGGGCACCGGTTCGAAGGGCGTGCAGGTGCCGTCGGGCTCGGTCTTGTAGTCGCCGGAAGCGACCCAGACCCGGCCGCCGTGCTCGAGCCGGATCTGTGCCGAACCCAGCACGTGGCCGGCGGGATGCAGCGATACACGTACGCCGTGGTGCGTGATGATCTCGCCATACGGCAGCGTCTGCAGCGGCAGATCGGGGCTCAGGCGGGTGCGCAGTATGCCTTCGCTGTCGGCGTGGGCGAGGTAATGCGAATGGCCGATACGGGCATGGTCCGAGTGCGCGTGGGTGATCACAGCGCGTTCGACCGGCCGCCACGGATCGATATAGAAGTCGCCAGGCGGGCAGTACAGGCCTTCGGGCCGCGCAATGACGAGATCGTCCCGCCGAGCAGGCAAGGGATCGTGCGGGCGATGGGCCAGGGGTTGCGGCGCTTCGGGCAGGCTCATTTGTCGATCCTATGGCGACACGCCGCCGTGCGGCAGACGCGCCGCCGCGAAGCCCTGTGGGCAGCAGCCTACGCGCGGCTCGACGCGCGATCGAATCCACGAACCCCTTGGCGACGTATCAACCAAGTCCCACACATGAAGCGCGGAATCGCCACCACAATCCGCGCACAGGGCGCCCATTCGGCGCCCAGCCGAACGGAGAACCGTCACATGACTGCAGGCTCCGCCCCGAACACACCATGACGCCCTGGCAAGTCAGAGCGTTGCGCGCTTTCGGTTCGCTGAAGGTGCGCATCACCATTGGCACCGTGGCGGCCCTGATTGCCGGGCTCGGCCTGATCACGTTGCTGCTGGTGAACCGCGCACAGCAAGATACGTTGCGCGCGGAACGGCAGCGCGAGCTCGCGGATGCGGCCCGGACGGCGTCGCTCCTCGCGGGCCGAGCCGTGGCGCTGCAGCGCGCCTTGCTGGTGGTGGCTTTCCAGCTCGACGAAGCGACGGTGCGCGATGACGCGGCGCTGATGCACTTCATCGAAGGCAAGCCGGTGCTGCGCAGCCTGTTCACCGACATTTTCGTGGCAACGCCGGACGGCGACCTTCGGCTGCTCGCCAACGAGAGAGGCGTGAACACACCGGAACTCAATCTGAGCGATCGTCCGTATTTCAAGAGGACGCTGGCCGAGGGCAGATCGATCATCTCTCCGCCTATCCCGAGCCGCCTGTCCGGCGAACCGGTGATCGTCTTCACCCAACCGGTGCGCGGATCCAACGGCATCTACGCCGTGATCGGTGGCGGACTTCGGCTGAGCCGGCGCGACGTGCTCGAGGGCCTGATCGAGACCCAGGAAGACGACGGCGACGCACGGGTCGCTGTGACCGATGCGAGCGGGCTCGTGCTGGCGCACCCGGACAGTGCCTTGCTCGCCCATCCGCTGTCGGATGATCCTCGGCTCGCTCAGGCGTTCGCTGCCTGGACTGCGGCGGGCAGCCCGGTCGAGCCCCTGGGACTCGGGTTGCCGCAACAAGGCGAGCTCGTCAGCGCTGCCGGCGCACCGGGACCCGACTGGATGGTCTGGCGCGCACGGCCGGAAGATCAGTTGCTGGCGCCATTGCGCGACGCGAGGCGCGACGTACTGCGCTGGGCGATCGGCCTGACGGTACTGTTGTCCGCAAGCATGTTCGCACTGGTCTGGTGGCTGTTGCACCCCTTGACGCTGCTGGAGCGACGTGCGCAACACCTGTTCGACGGAACCATGCCGCCCCGTGACGGCTGGCCGATCGCCGGCGGCGAAATTGGAAGCCTGAGCCGGGTGCTGCGCAAGGTCGGCATGGAGCGCGCGCAACTCGAGGTGGCGAACAACGAGGTGCTGGTGCGGCTGAACTCCGTCATGAGTGCCGCGCCGGTGGGCATCGCTTTCCTGCGCGCGTATCGATTCGAGTTGGTCAGCCCGGAGTTCTGTCGGTTGTTCGGACTGCGTGAGGACGAGTTGCTCGGACAACCCGCAAGCATGGTGGTCGCGTCCGTCGACGATTACGCGGCGTTCGTCGCGCAGGAGCTCGAGTCGTTCCTTGCAAGCCGGTCGTACGCCGGTGAATGGCGCATGCGACGGCGCGACGGCGCAGTCTTCTGGGCAGGCCTGCGCAGCAAGCCGGTCGACATCGACGATCCGTCGCAAGGCGCCATCTGGACCATGAACAACATCGACGACCAGCGCACGGCGCGGGAGCAGCTCGAATGGGCCGCCACCCACGATCCCCTGACGGGCCTGGCAAACCGTTCGTCCTTCAACAAGCGCGCGCGCGAGTTGATCGAAATGTTGCCGCATTCGTTGCCGTCTGCCATGGTTTTCATCGACCTCGACCACTTCAAGCCGGTGAACGACACGGCCGGGCATGTCATGGGTGACGTGATGCTCCGCGCCGTTGCAACGGCCGTGGCCTCGCAGGTACGTTCGGGCGACACGGTGGCGCGACTTGGCGGCGACGAGTTCGCACTGCTTCTGGAACACTGCCCGCCGGATGTCGCGATGCGACTGGCGCAGGACGTGCTGGATGCCGTGCGTGCAATCACGCTTCCCTGGGAAGACCGACTGCTGCGCGTGGGTGCGAGCATCGGCGTTGCGGCACTGCAACCTCATATGGCCAGCGTGGAAGCCTGGGTCACCGACGCGGACGCAGCCTGCTATGCGGCCAAAGCCGCGGGACGCAACACGGTGCGGCGCGCATCCGAGGCAGTGCCCGCTGCGTCGTGAATGAAAAAACCGCCCGAAGGCGGCTTTTCTGGCGGCTCGTGATGCGTTACCGCATCCGGCTCACTTCTTCTGGCGGTATTTGCGCAAGGCGGCGATCTGCGCGGCCATCACGGCGAGTTCCGACTGTGCCATCGCGATGTCGATATCGGTCTTGGCGTTCTTCAGCGCTTCTTCGGCAGCGGCCTTGGCCTGGTTGGCCTTCTCGTCGTCGAGGTCCTTGCCGCGGATCGCGGTGTCGGACAACACGGTGACGGTGTCGGGCTGCACTTCGAGAATGCCGCCCGCCACGAAGACGAATTCTTCGCCGCCGTCGGCCGTCTCGATGCGCACGGCACCGGGGCGGATGCGCGTGATCAGCGGCGTGTGGCGCGGATAGATGCCGAGCTCGCCGGCTTCACCGGGCAGCGCGACGAAGGTGGCTTCGCCCGAGAAGATCGACTCTTCCGCGCTGACCACATCGACGTGAATGGTGTTTGCCATGTGAGTTCCTGCGCCGCCTTACGCGACCTTCTTGGCCTTCTCGAAAGCCTCGTCGATGGTGCCGACCATGTAGAACGACTGTTCCGGCAGATGGTCGCATTCGCCGGCCACGATCATCTTGAAGCCTCGGATGGTTTCCGACAGCGGCACGTACTTGCCCGGCGAGCCGGTGAACACTTCGGCCACGTGGAACGGCTGCGACAGGAAACGCTGGATCTTCCGGGCGCGGGCCACGGCCAGCTTGTCGTCCGGCGCCAGTTCGTCCATGCCCAGGATCGCGATGATGTCGCGCAGTTCCTTGTAGCGCTGCAGCGTGCCCTGCACGGCACGGGCCACGTTGTAGTGCTCTTCGCCGACCACGTTCGGGTCGAGCTGGCGCGAGGTCGAGTCCAGCGGGTCCACGGCGGGGTAGATGCCCAGCGAAGCGATGTCGCGCGACAGCACCACGGTCGAGTCCAAGTGAGCGAAGGTCGTTGCAGGCGACGGGTCGGTCAAGTCGTCCGCAGGGACGTACACGGCCTGGATCGAGGTGATCGAACCGACCTTGGTCGACGTGATCCGCTCTTGCAGACGGCCCATTTCCTCGGCCAGCGTCGGCTGGTAGCCCACGGCGGAAGGCATACGGCCCAGCAGAGCCGACACTTCGGTACCGGCCAGCGTGTAGCGGTAGATGTTGTCCACGAAGAACAGCACGTCGCGGCCCTCGTCGCGGAACGACTCGGCGATGGTCAGGCCGGTCAGCGCCACGCGCAGACGGTTGCCCGGGGGCGCGTTCATCTGGCCGTAGACCATGGCCACCGTCGAGTCCTCGAGCTTCTCGAGGTTCACGACGCCGGAGT
>CAIQMJ010001180.1 GCA_903872875.1 uncultured Variovorax sp. | reverse complement strand
CTGCTCCATGGTCATCACGCCGTGCGATGAAAGGATTTCCGCTGCGTGATCGAGATTTCTTGCGCGGCACTTCTTGCCATCTGTCAACTGCAATCCCAGAGAGCCGGGTGTCCTGCTTTCCCAGATGACTGGCAGCGCCGGCGTGTCTTTTGGGGCGCTGCCTACACAGGACAGGGCGTCGCCCCAACGCGCCTTCACTTCGTCGACCAATTCCTGTCTGGCCACTCGATCAGACCCGGGTGTCCCAACATTCTCATCGACGTCGACACCTGAAGCCACATCGGGAGTGGCGCTGGAATCCGCCGCAGCGACGCCGACAGCAGTCACGGTGGCAGCGGCGTCAGCGGCAGCGAACATTTTCCCAGCCAGCTGCAGATCTGCCACCCGGGACTTCTTCCCCTTCACACAGATTCCGTAGTCCTTGTCATTGGAACTCGGCCAGATCGCGTTTCCCGTGAAATCAGAGTCCGGCTTTCTCGGCAAGACGGCAACGGAGTCGCCCCAATGCGATGCAGCATGTTGTTGCAACAGTTCCATCGCTGACGCGGGCAAACTCCGATGCGCAGAAAAAATGGCATTCCCGTAGATCGCAGTCCGCTCGATGTCGAAGGGCTTTGCGATGCGCCGAGGCTGTTGCTGTGCCGGCGCATTCTTCTTCTCTTGCGTGACGACACGATTTTCCAGTGCCGATGCTGAAGAATGGCCGACGCTGGATGGAATTCGGCTTGTCACGGCCCGCTTCAGTACGTGGAAAGGCCCATTCGGGGATGCTGCCTGTTCCGGATTCGCCGGCTCAGGCCGATGCAATGTATGTCGGCCATCGGCCAAGAGGGTCTGGTGGGCGAAGTGCCGATCCAGCAAACGAATTCACGGCGTTCTGGAAAGCCATCGACCCGACTCCGCGCACAACATAGCCGGCGCCCCCTCCATCCACAGTTGCTCGCTGTCGAGCTGCGGTGCGTCCGATGGCGCCGTGTCGAAGACCACGTGGAGCGCGCGCGCCAGATCCGCATCCTCGATGGGAAGCTCCCACGTCAGGAACACCTGCGTATCGTCTTCGCGGATCCGAAAGTCGGCCGCGTCGAAGCCGCTGCGGCCACGCCGGATCACGGCATGCGGCTGCCCCGTGTCGAAGATCACCACCGTGCCGCGGGTCAGCGGTATGCGGCGGCCCGCAACGGGGAAGTGCAGGTCCAGTCCGCGGTCTTCGCTCAGGAAGAGGTTGCAGAAGGCCGCACTGCCGTATTGCGCGCCATCATGGTGGTAGCGCGCGCCGCGGCAGGCCATGAGTGCGACGTCGGCGGCTGCGATTACGCTGGTCAACCCGAGTGCATGCGTCCAGTCGGACACCGCCTGGACGCAGCGCCGGTAGTCGGGCCAGCGCATGCGGGCCCGCGCCAGCGGCAAGGCCTCGACGTCGCCCGGCGCGAGGTCGAGGCGTTCGGCGATGTCTCGTGCCCAATCGGCGGTGAGACGATCCGGCGGTGGCGGCACGGCGAGCGTGTCCGACAGGACGACGTCGCTCACGCTGCGGCTGCGTATGGCGTCGCCGCTCCAGAAGAACGATGTCAGCGGGCCCTGCACGCACCGGCCCTCATGGCTGTGTTCCGGTGAGCGGATCGAGTTCGACGCGCAATCGCCGGATCGCGATCTCGTGGCGCAGCGTCTGCGCGCCGCGGCCATAGGTCCCGGCTTTGCGGATCAGGCGCATCTGTTCGCGCTGCAGTTGCGCTTTCAGTCGCCTGGCCCGCAGTCCGAATGCGTACCCGGTCTCCCTGCGCGCCCTGTATCGGGCCAGAGGCGCGCCCAGGCGGACCCATTCGTCGTCGCGGATCAGATCGCGCTCCGGCACGAAGCAGGCGGCCAGGACATGCAGGTAGGCGCCGTTTTCGCGGACCGCCACGCGCCAGAAAACCGCGGCCGCAATCAGTGCGGGAATGCCCTTGATGAACAGCAGGATGGCCATCTCGCCATAGCCGCCAACGAACAGGTCTTCGAGCCATGGGGAGTTCCAGGCGAAGTGCATCGCCCAGGCCAGCGCGAAGCAAAAGAACGCAAATGCGATCCGGACGGCCATCGGCCGCTCTGCATGCAGCAGGAACCAGGCGACGCCGAAGGACGCAATGGTCGTGTAGGCCGCATGGCTCCACAGCCCGCTGAGAAGACCGCGCGTGAGCAGGTTGACCAGCACCGGGTACACCTGGTTCTCGAGTGGAAAGCTCATCGAGGCGCTGACGGTGGACCCCAGGTTCTCGATGACCTGGAAGCCGAGTCCGGCCATGGCGCCGACG
>CAIQMJ010001179.1 GCA_903872875.1 uncultured Variovorax sp. | reverse complement strand
TGCACCTTGGGCTCGCCCTCGAACACGTCGAGGCCGGCAGCAGCAATGCGCTTGTCCCGCAGCGCCGCAGCCAGCGCCGCATCGTCGACGATGCCGCCGCGCGCAATGTTGACCAGCGTCGCCGTCGGCTTCATGAGGGCCAGTTCGGCGGCGCCGATGGTGTGGTGCGACGCGGCGGTATAGGGCACCACGAGCACAACGTGATCGGCCGTCCTCAGCAGCTCTTCCTTGCCGACGTAGCGTGCGCCGCATGCAGCCTCGAGCTCGGGCGCCAGGTGGGAACGGTTGTGATAGACCACCTTCATGCCGAAGCCGTGCGCACCACGCCGTGCGATGCCCTGCCCGATGCGGCCCATGCCGATGATGCCCAGCGTCGAGCCGTGGATGTCGCTGCCCGAGAACATGTCATAGGCCCATTTCTGCCACTTGCCCGCGCGCAGGAAGTGCTCGCTCTCGGTGATGCGGCGCGCCGTGGCCATCAGCAGCGCGAAGCCGAAGTCCGCGGTGGTTTCGGTCAGCACGTCTGGCGCATTGGTGCCGACGACGTGGCGGGCCACCATCGCATCGATGTCGAAGTTGTTGTAGCCGACCGCCATGTTGGCGCAGATCTTCAGGTCGGGGCAGGCGTCGAGCAGCGTGACGTCGATGCGCTCGGAGGCCGTGGTCAGCACACCCTGCACGCCTTTCAGCCGTTCGATCAGGACAGCCTGCGTCCATATCTCATCGGCCTGGTTCGAGAGGACGTCGAAATGCTGTTCGAGCCGCTCGATGGTCTCGGGAAAGATGGCGCGGGCGACGAGGATCTTGGCTTTGCTCATGGATGCGGTCTCAGCGGAAGAAGATGAAGGTGGCGACGATGAACAGAGGCACGAGGATCGCGCCGGACCACGCCATGTAGCCGAAGAAGCTGGGCATGCGGATGCCACGGCTTTCCGCGATCGCCTTCACCATCAGGTTGGGTGCGTTGCCGATGTAGGTGTTCGCGCCCATGAAGACCGCGCCCGCGGAGATGGCGGCCAGGGTGGTGGCGTAGGTCGTCATCAACGCAGCCGGATCGCCACCGGCGGTATTGAAGAAGACGAGGTACGTCGGGGCGTTGTCCAGGAAGGAGCTCAGCGCGCCGGTGGCCCAGAAGTACATCGCCGGATCGGGCTGGCCATCAGCGCGGGTCACGGCCGACACGACCGCCCCGAACGGACCATTGGCGCCGGCCTTGAGCATCGCGATCACCGGAATGATCGTCAGGAAGATGCCGGCGAACAGCTTCGCGACCTCGGCCATCGGCCCCCATTCGAACTGGTTGTCGGCATGCACCTTGGCTGCGGTGATCTTCAGCGACAGCAACGTGATGGCGATCAATCCGATGTCGCGCACCAGGCCCGGCAAGCCGACTTCGGTGCCGGCGACGGAGAAGCTCACCGGCGATTTCCAGAAGCCGCTGAGCAGCACGAGGCACACCACGCCTGCGAGCAGCCAGAAGTTGACCGCACCATCGAAGCCGATGCGCGGCGTGTCCGGCGTCGGGTCGGTCGGCAGCACGCCCTCGCGACGATAGTGCCATCGATCGATCGCGTAGAACAGCGCGAGCAGGACACCCACGATGAACAGCGTGTCCGGCAGGATGTTCTTCGCCGTCCAGAAGAAATCGACGCCCTTCAGGAAACCCAGGAACAGCGGCGGGTCGCCCAGTGGCGTCAGCGAGCCGCCGACGTTCGAAACGATGAAGATGAAGAACACGACGACGTGCGCCTTGTGGACACGGTTGTCGTTGGCGCGGATCAGCGGACGGATCAGCAGCATCGAGGCGCCGGTGGTGCCCATGAAACTGGCAAGCACGGCACCGACGGCAAGGATCGCAGTGTTGAGCCCGGGAGCGCCATGCAGATTGCCGCGGATATGGATGCCTCCCGCCACGGTGAACAGCGCAGTGAGCAGGAGGATGAACGGGATGTACTCCTCCAGCATCGCGTGCACGAACTGCACGCCTGCCGATGGCAGCCCGTGAACCGCGGCAAAAGGCACCAGGAAAGCCAGTGCCCAGGCCGCCGCCACCTTGCCGTAGTGGTGATGCCAGAACGACGGCGCCAGCAACGGCATCAGCGCGATCGACAGCAGGAGGCCCGCGAAAGGCACGCCCCAGAGCGGCGACAGCGCGGCGCCATCGAACCCGGCGGCAAAGCTCAGTGCCGGCGTCAGGCCCAGCACCGACAGGATCGCAGGGGAGCGAAGTGACGACCTTTTCATGAAAGCGATACTGCGCCGACGGTTCAAGCGGCTAGCGGCGATTCGATCTCGAACACCTGCCGAAGGTAGGCCAGGTATTTCTCGTCGTCGCACATGTTCTTCGATGGCGTGTCCGATAGCTTGGCGACGGGCTGACCATTGCAGCGCACCATCTTGATCACGATCTGCAACGGCTCGTAACCGAGGTCGTTGGTCAGATTGGTGCCGATGCCGAAGGCCAGCAGGCAGCGTCCGCGGAACTGCTGATAGAGCTCGATGGTGCGTGGAATCGTGAGTCCGTCACTGAAGATCAGAGTCTTGGTCCGCGGATTCACCCGGTTCGCGGCGTAGTGCGCCAGCATGCGCTCGCCCCACTGGAACGGGTCGCCGCTGTCGTGCCGCGCGCCGTCGAAGAGCTTGCAGAAGTAGAGGTCGAAGTCGCGCAGGAAGGCACTCATCCCGTACACATCGGACAGCGCGATGCCGAGGTCGCCCCGGTACTCGCGCGCCCACGACTCGAAACCGAAGACCTGGCTGTCGCGCAACCGGGGGCCGAGCGCCTGGCAGGCCTGCAGGTATTCATGGGCCATGGTGCCGAGCGGCAGCAGGCCCAGCTTCATCGCGTACAGCACATTGCTGGTACCGGCGAATTGCGCGAGACCGGTGCTGCCGCTCGGGGTCGCTGCCGGCGCGGCGACCGCGCCCAGTCGCGCGCTCAGCGTGCGCAGCACCTCTTCGTGCCAGTCCTTGGAAAAGCGGCGGCGCGTACCGTAGTCGGCGATCTTCAGGTCCGACAGTCCATCGGCCTGCAGCTGCCCGATCTTGACCTCGAGCCGTCGACGGCCCTCGGCCAGGTCGGGCTGCTTCTGCGTGTTGCGGAAATAGACCTCGTTGACGATCGCCAGCACGGGGATCTCGAACAGGATCGTGTGCAGCCACGGTCCCTTGATCTGGATGTCCAGTTCTCCGGAGGGCAGCGGAACGATGTCGATGTACTTCTCGTTGAGCCGGAACAGGCCGAGGAAATCGATGAAGTCGCTCTTGATGAAGCGCATCGACTTCAGGTAGGCCAGTTCGGGCTCGCGAAATTGCAGCGAACAGAGGTGACGGACCTCGTCGCGGATCTGGCTGGCGAACTGCGCCAGGTTGACGCCGGGGTTGCGGCACTTGAAGCGGTACTCGACCTGAGCGCCAGGGAAGTGATGCAGCACCACCTGCATCATCGTGTACTTGTAGAGGTCGGTATCGAGCAGGCTTTGAATGATCATGTTGCGGCGCGCGTATCTCTCGGGTCGGGCAAGCGTTCGATTATCACGGTCTCCGTCGGTGCCTGCCTACGGGCCCTTCCCCGCGAGTCCTACCGCCCCCGCAACGGCGCATGAACACAGTTCGTTCCACGCCGGCCAGGCAGCCAGGGACCCGATTCCAGGCGTTCGGACAGGCGGACAAAGTCAAATCATCTGCGAAGGAGATCAGCGTGAACAAAGACACCATCGAAGGCAACTGGAAACAGCTCAAGGGCAAGGTCAAGGAACAGTGGGGCAAGCTCACCGACGACGACTTCGACGTGATCGCCGGCAAGCGTGACCAGCTCCTGGGCCGCATTCAGGAACGCCACGGCGTCAGCCGCGACGAAGCGGAAAAGCAGATCAAGGACTGGGAAGTGCGCGACGGCCGTACACCGGCTGGTCTCTGGTACGAAAAGGTCTGAGCGCGCTTCGCGCTTCTTTGCCCCCCATTCAACCCGTATCCACACACTTCAATCAACACGACTCCGAAGGAAACATCATGAAAAAACATCTGCTCATGCTTGCCATTGCCTCTTCCTGTTTCATCGCCGGCCAGGCTGGCGCGGTGACCAAGGACGAATACAAGGCTGCCAAGGAAAAGATCGAGGCCGACTACAAGGTCGCTAAGGCCCAGTGCGACACCATGAAGGACAACGCCAAGGACGTCTGCGAAAAGGAAGCCAAGGGCCAGGAAAAGGTCGCCAAGGCTGAACTCGAACAGCAATACAAGCCGACCAACGGCCACGCCCGCAAGGTCGCGGAAGAAAAGGTTGCCGCCACCTATGAAGTCGCCAAGGAAAAGTGCGACGACCAGAATGGCGATGCAAAGAACGCCTGCGTGAAACAAGCCAAGGCCGACGAAGCCAAGGGCAAGGCCGTCCTCGCGTGGGCACAGTCGCTCCCCGGTTCGACCGACTACGAGCTCAACGTGCGCCTGATCGCCAGCCAGCCCGTGATCAAGGCGTCGCACATCGGCACGCTCGCGTCCGCGATCGCCGGCTACGACCGCGAGCACGGCACCGCGGCAGCGCGCGGCGTGCGCG
>CAIQMJ010001178.1 GCA_903872875.1 uncultured Variovorax sp. | reverse complement strand
GACTCCTTGATGCGCCTTACGCATGGTAGTAGCTTGGGCTTGTGAGTAACATCCTTCAAGAGCCAGCGCCCATCGAGGTCAGCCACCTCGGCAAGCGATTCGGCGACAACCATGTGCTTCGCGACGTGTCGCTCACCGTCGGCAAGGGCCAGGTGGTCGCGCTGATCGGACCGTCGGGTTCCGGCAAGTCGACACTCCTGCGCTGCCTCAACCTCCTGACGGTGCCCGATGTCGGCACGGTGCGGGTGGGCGACCAGGCGCTCATGTTCAAGGGTGCCGCCACGCGGCTGCCCAAGGATGCAGTGCTCTCTGGTTTTCGCGCGCGCACCGGGATGGTCTTCCAGCACTTCAACCTGTTTCCGCACATGACGGTGCTGGGCAATGTGATGGAAGGCCCGGTCACCGTCTTGAAAGTGCCCAAGGCCCAGGCAGAACTCCGCGCACGCACCCTGCTCGACAAGGTGGGACTGCTCGACAAGGCCGATGCCTGGCCCGACCGGCTGTCGGGTGGACAGAAGCAACGCGTCGCCATTGCACGGGCGCTTGCCATGGAACCCCAGGTGATGCTGTTCGATGAGGCCACATCCGCCCTCGACCCCGAACTCGTCGGCGAAGTACTCCGGGTCATCAAGGTGCTCGCCGAAGAAGGCATGACGATGCTGATCGTCACGCACGAAATGTCGTTTGCGCGCGAAGTGGCCGATCAGGTCGCCTTCATGCGCGACGGCGTGATCGTCGAATGCGGGCCGGCACGCCAGGTGATCGATGCGCCGAAGGAGGCCGCCACGCAGGCTTTCCTGGCGCGGTTCCATGAAGACCGCTCGGTCGCCGTCTGAGCCCGCCTGAACGTCACGTCAGGCGATCGCCGCTTCAGCTCCGCTCGGCATGTGGGCCATGGCCATCACCGCATGTGGATCGAGGTCCTTGAGCTTGTGATCGCTCCAGACCTGGCGCCAGCGGCGTGCACCGGGCAGGCCGTTGCGCAAGCCCAGCATGTGGCGAGCGATGTTGGACCACGGCGTGCCATGCCTCGCGGCTTCGAGGACCATGTAGTCGCACATCTGGCGCTCGACATCTTCGCGTGACAAGGCGCGCGTCGGCTCGCCGAAGAAGGCGGTGTCCCATTCGGCCAGCCACCACGGGTTGTGGTAAGCCTCGCGACCGACCATGACGCCGTCGAGGAGACGCAACTGCGCATGGACCTGGCCACTCTGCGCGATGCCGCCGTTGATCGAAAACCGCAACGCAGGGAAATCGTGCTTCAGACGATGGACGATTTCGTAACGCAGCGGCGGAACTTCCCGGTTCTGTTTCGGTGACAAGCCCTTGAGCCACGCATTGCGCGCATGCACGATGAAGGTCCTGCAGCCCGCTTCGCTGACGGTCCCGACGAAGTCGCGCACGAACTCATAGCTTTCGGTCTTGTCGATGCCGATTCGATGCTTGACCGTTACGGGCAGCGCCGTGACGTCGACCATCGCCTTGACACAGTCGGCCACGAGTTGCGGCTCGTTCATCAGGCAGGCGCCGAAAGCACCACGCTGCACGCGCTCGCTCGGACAGCCGCAGTTCAGGTTGATCTCGTCGTAACCCCAGGTTTCGCCGAGGCCAGCGCAATGCGCCAGCTCGGCCGGCTCACTGCCGCCGAGTTGCAGCGCCACGGCATGCTCCTCGAGGTTGAACCGCAGATGGCGCGGAACATCACCGTGAACCAGTGCGCCTGTCGTGACCATCTCGGTATAGAGCAGCGCACGCCGGGTGAGGAGTCGATGGAAATAGCGGCAGTGCCGATCGGTCCAGTCCATCATCGGCGCCACGGAGACGCGGTCAGCGGCGTGTGTCATGAGGTCCATTGGAATGTCGTTGAGGGTTGGGTTCGATTCGAGGATG
>CAIQMJ010001177.1 GCA_903872875.1 uncultured Variovorax sp. | reverse complement strand
TGTCGTGCGCAGCGTACGACCGCGTCAACGGCCTGATCGAACGCGGCGTGGCCGATGGCGCGACGCTGGCGCTCGACGGCCGCAAGCCGACCGTTCCCGGCTACGAAAGCGGCAACTTCGTCGGCCCGACGATCTTTGCCGACGTGAAGCCCGGCATGACCATCTACGACCAGGAGATCTTCGGCCCGGTGCTGTGCCTGGCCAATGCCGCGAGCATGGACGAGGCGATCGAACTCATCAACGCCAACCCGAACGGCAACGGCACCGCGATCTTCACGCAGTCGGGTGCGGCGGCGCGCAAGTTCCAGGAAGAGATCGACGTCGGCCAGATCGGCATCAACGTGCCGATCCCGGTGCCGGTGCCGATGTTCTCGTTCACCGGTTCGCGTGCGTCGAAGCTCGGCGACCTCGGCCCGTACGGCAAGCAGGTCATCATGTTCTACACGCAGACCAAGACGGTCACGGCGCGTTGGTTCGACGACAGCACGGTGAGCCAGGGCGTCAACACGACGATCTCGCTGAAGTAAGTTCGGCTGCATGGACTTCGAACTTTCCGAAGAACAGCGCGCCTTTGCCGATACGGCGCGCGAGTTCGCCGCCAGCGAATTCGCGCCGAACGCGGCGCTCTGGGATGCCGAAGCGTTCTTCCCGAAGGATGCGATCGCCAAGGCCGGCGAGCTCGGCTTCTGCGGGCTCTACGCACCCGAGCGCATCGGCGGCCTCGCGCTACCGCGGCTCGACGCCACGCTGGTGTTCGAGGAGATGGCCGCGATCGATCCGTCGACCACGGCCTTCATCACGATCCACAACATGGCGACCTGGATGCTGGGCACCTGGGGCACCGAAGCCGTCTGCAAGACCTGGGGTGAAGACCTGACGAGCGGACGCAAGCTCGCGTCGTACTGCCTGACCGAACCCGGCGCCGGCTCTGACGCAGGCTCGCTCAAGACGCGCGCCGAACTGCAGGGTGGCGAATACGTCATCAACGGCGGCAAGGCCTTCATCAGCGGCGCCGGTTCGACCGACGTGCTGGTGCTGATGGCGCGCACCGGCGGCGGTGGCGCGGGCGGCATCTCTGCCTTCGCGGTGCCGGCCGATGCGCCCGGCGTCAGCTACGGCAAGAAGGAGCACAAGATGGGCTGGAACAGCCAGCCCACGCGCACCATCGCCTTCGACAGCGTGCGCGTGCCGGCCGACCATCTGCTGGGCGGTGAAGGCGAGGGCTTCCGCATCGCGATGAAGGGGCTGGACGGCGGGCGCATCAACATCGCGACCTGCTCGGTCGGCGCAGCGCAGGGTGCGCTGAATGCGGCGCGCGGCTACCTGCACGACCGCCAGCAGTTCGGCAAGCCGCTCGCGAGCTTCCAGGCGCTGCAGTTCAAGCTGGCCGACATGGCGACCGAGCTGGTCGCCGCGCGCCAGATGGTTCGCATGGCCGCGAGCAAGCTCGACGCCGGCCACGCCGACGCCAGCACCTACTGCGCGATGGCCAAGCGCTTCGCGACCGATGCGGGCTTCAACGTCTGCAACGACGCGCTGCAATTGCACGGCGGCTACGGCTACCTGGCGGAGTTCCCGCTGGAGCGGCTGGTGCGCGACACGCGCGTGCACCAGATCCTCGAAGGCACCAACGAAATCATGCGGGTCATCATCGCTCGCAAGCTGCTCGAGGGTGATTCGGACATCCGGTAAGAATCGGGTCCACCTTCGTCTTTCACTCTCAACGAATCACAGATGACCGAACCCGTCGTTCTCTTCAACGAAATCCCCACCGCCAACGGCCGGCGCTTCGGCGTTGCCACGCTCAACGCCCCGGCATCGCTCAATGCGCTGTCGGTCGACATGGTCCGGCTGCTCACGCCGCAACTGCGCGCCTGGGCGGCCGACAGCGGCATCGTCGGCGTGCTGATGGATGCGGCCGGCGAGAAGGCCTTCTGCGCCGGCGGCGACCTGCGGCAGCTCTACCAGACGCTGCTCGACTGCGGCGCCGAACGCAACACCTATGCGGAGGATTTCTTCCGCGAGGAATACGAGCTCGATCACCTGATTCACACCTTTCCGAAGCCCTTCCTGTGCTGGGGCCACGGCATCGTGATGGGCGGCGGCGTCGGCCTGCTGGCCGGCTGCTCGCACAGGGTGGTCACCGAAGGCAGCCGCGTCGCGATGCCCGAGGTCAACATCGGCCTCTACCCCGACGTGGGTGGCAGCTGGTTCCTGCGCCGCGCGCCTGGCCGCACCGGCCTGTTCCTCGCCTTCACGGCCGCGCAGATCAACGCCAGCGACGCGATCTTCGCGGGCCTGGCCGATGTCCAGGTGCCGCACGCGGCCAAGGCGACGGTCGTCGAGGCGATCGGCACCGCGTCCTGGAAGGGCCAGGCGGATGCCGACCGCGCGCTGCTGTCGAAGCTGCTGGCACACGCGGCAGAAGGTGCGGTCAAGCCGGCCTCGAAGCTGCGCGAGCACTTCGACCTGATCAACGACCTGCTCGCGGGCGACGACCTGCTCGACATCGCGCAGCGCCTGCGCGCGCTGCAGAGCGAAGACCCGTGGCTGCAGACGGCCGTGAAGACCTTCGCCAAGGGCGCGCCGAGTTCGGTCGCGCTGTCGTGGGCGCTCTGGCAGCGCGTGCCGCGGATGTCGCTGGCCGAGGTGTTCCGGCTTGAGTACTGGGCATCGCTGGGTTTCTGCGCGCACAAGGATTTTGCGGAGGGCATCCGCGCGGTGCTGGTCGACAAGGACCGCAATCCGAAGTGGCTGCCGGCCACGCTGGAAGAGATCACGCCCGAATTCGTCGAAGACCACCTGCGCGCGCGCGGCGAGATGCCGGGCGAGCTCGCGTCGCTGGTCTGACGCCGCGGCGGCACCGCACCTTCAAACCCATAACCATTCGGAGACAAGACACATGAAGATCGCATTCATCGGCCTCGGCAACATGGGCGGCCCGATGGCCTTGAACCTGCTGAAGGCCGGCCACACGCTTAGCGCTTTCGACCTGTCGAAGGCGGCGTGCGACAAGTTCGCGGCCGATGGCCTGCCGATCGCCGCGTCCGCCGTGACCACCGTTGCCGATGCGGAAGTGGTGGTCAGCATGCTGCCGGCGAGCGCACACGTCGAAGGCCTCTACCTGGGCAGCAATGGCCAGCCGGGCATCCTCGACAGCATCGCGCCGGGCACGCTGGTGATCGACAGCAGCACGATCGCCGCCGCCACCTCGCGCAAGGTCGCCGAGGCGGCAGCGAAGCGCGGCGTTTCAATGATCGACGCGCCGGTCTCGGGCGGCACCGGCGGCGCCATCGCGGGCACGCTGACCTTCATGGTCGGTGGCAGCGCGGCCGACCTGGAACGCGCGCGGCCGGTGCTCGAGAAGATGGGCACGAACATCTTTCACGCCGGTGAAGCGGGTGCGGGCCAGACCGCCAAGATCTGCAACAACATGCTGCTCGGTGTGCTGATGATCGGCACGTCCGAAGCGATCGCGCTCGGCGTGGCGAACGGGCTCGACCCGAAGGTGCTCTCGGAGATCATGCGGCGCAGCTCCGGCGGCAACTGGGCGCTGGAGAAGTACAACCCGCTGCCGGGCGTGATGGAGACCTCGCCGGCCTCCAGGAACTATGCGGGCGGCTTCGGCACCGACCTGATGCTGAAGGACCTCGGCCTTGCGCAGGAAAACGCCGCCGCGGTGCGCGCATCGACCCCGCTCGGCGGCCTGGCGCGCAACCTGTACGCCGCGCACAGCCTGGCCGGCCACGGTGCGCTGGATTTCTCCAGCGTCATCAAGCTGGTGCAGGCGCCGAAGGGCTGATCGGAGGCGCGAGCGCCTTGCGCATTCGCGCGTTGGCCAGCACCACGCCACGCCGCAAGGGCTGCTGGCGTTGCACGACCTCGAAGCCGTGGTGCGCGAAGAAGGGTTCGGCCGTGAGGCTCACATCCGACGTCAGTTCGACCACGCCGACGCGCATGGCTTCTTCGTGGATGCGCGCCAGCAGCAGGCGCCCGATGCCCTGGCGCGGGTGGGCGCCCGACACGAAGAACTGGTCGATGTAGCCGCTGGGCTGCAGGTCGGCGTAGCCGACGATCTCGTCGCCGAGCTGCGCGACGAAAGGCTGGATGCCGCGCATGCGTGCGGTCCACTGGACGGCGTCCATGTCGGGTGGTGCCCACGCATCGACCTGCTGCTGCGTGTAGTCGCGCGATGCGACCTGATGGATCGCCGTGAAGAACACGCGGAAGAGAGCGGGCTCGTCGCCGGCCTGGAAACGTCGGATCTGGGGCGATGGGGCATGCATGGCCCGGCCAGGATACCAACCGCCATGGCAGGACACGCGCGTTGCGCGATCCGTTTCAGTGTGCCGGGCCGATGGGCTGTCCGTTGACGCGTACCGCCTCGATCACCCTGCCGGCGCCGTCCACCAGTGGCCGCGCCGCGCCCTCGGCCCGCACCGCGTCGCCGATCTGCAGGCCGAGCCGCCTCAGGCCGTCGGGGCGGGTATGGACGAAGTCGCCGTTGTCCAGCACCACGCCGTTGGGTTCGCCGTGCCTGGCGTGATTGAAGCGCACCACGGTGCCGCGGGTACCGTCGTTCGCGCGCAGCGGTTCGGCGTCGCGGCCATCGACGCGGGCGAGCCGCTCGAAGCGATACACCGTGTGGTCCGACTCGCCCTTGGGTGACGGCGCGGCTTCGGTGCCCTCGATGGTCAGCGCCTGGCCTGGGCGGAGGCCGACGAACCGCTCGGCCACCGTCGGATCTTGCGGGTCGGTGACGAACTGGGTCGGCACACCATCGGTCTCGATCATCACGCCTTCGATCGCGCCCTGGGGGCTGTAGATCAGATGCAGGAAGGTGCCTTCGACCGACCAGACGTCGATGGCGGGATAGGGGTGGGGCATGGCGGGCTCGCTGGAAGTGACGGGAACTGGCCAATCTGGGCGTCTGCGCGGTCCCCGCGTGCAGGACGTGGCGCCTTCCTCGGACGCCTTTTGGCGATCGATGCGACGGTGACCGCTCGCCTTGCGTCCGCGAAGGATGCTCGGAAATATTTGCATGCCACTGCATCCAGATCGCCAGCTCGCGGGTAGTACCACCAGCAGCAAGACGCTGCTCACCGCAACAGCAAACCACTTCGAAGGAGCTTCACATGCATCAACCGGTCTCTTCCCGCACCCTGGGCGTGTCCGCGATCGTCGCCTCGGCCGCCGTTCTCGCCGCCTGCGGCTCCATGGGCAGCAGCATGCCGATGGCCCCGTTCTCGCAAGCCAGCCTCCCGCCCGCCATCCAGGTACCGGCCGGCAACAAGGTGGCGTGGGAAACCGTCGGCGTGGGCGACATCACCTACGAATGCCGCGACAAGGCCAACGCGCCCGGCCAGACCGAGTGGGTCTTCGTCGGCCCGG
>CAIQMJ010001176.1 GCA_903872875.1 uncultured Variovorax sp. | reverse complement strand
GAGTGAGTCGATGCTGTCCCTGGCGCCAAGTCCAACCTGCACGCTGTTGACGTTCTTGACGATCGTCCCTGCGTTGAACTGGTCGTAGTTCGTCGTCTGGTCGCTCGTGCCTTCGCCCTTGGCCTTCTGCCAGGCCACATCGCCGCCCTGGCTGGTGTTGCTGATGTCGGTCTGCGTCGTCTGCGTTCCCAGGATCGTCGTGATGCCCTCGGCCTGCCAGATGCGCTGCAGCTCCTGCTGCAGGTGCGCGCGGGTGATGGCGTCGAGCGCACCGAAGGGTTCGTCCAGCAGCAGGATCTCGGGCCGGTTGACCAGTGCACGCGCGATGGCCACGCGCTGCGACATGCCGCCCGACAACTGGTGCGGCCAGGCCTTCTCGAAGCCCTGCAGCCCGACCAGCGCAATGTGATCACGCACCTGATGGCGCTTCTGCCCCTCGGTCAGCGGCGCGTTGAGCAGGCCGAGGCCGATGTTGTCCTCCACCGTGAGCCACGGAAACAGCCGGTGCTCCTGGAACACGATGCCGCGGTCGAGGCTGGTCCCGGCGATGCGCTTGCCATCGAGCAGCAGTTCGCCCTGATAGTCCTCTTCGAGCCCGACCACCAGCCGCAGCAAGGTCGACTTGCCGCAGCCGCTGGTGCCGACGATGCTCACGAACTCGCCGGGTTCGATGTGCAGCGTGATGTCGTCGAGCACCTTCAGCGGTGCGCCCTCGACCTCGTATTGCTTGCTGAGACGCCGGATGTCCAGCGTGCCGGCGTTGTTCGCCATGCGAATGTCCTCCTTCAGAACTGCGCGACCGTGTGGCCGCGCCAGGCGAGCAGCCGGCGCTCGATGCGCGTCGCCACCCAGTTGAGCGAAAAGCCGACGAGCCCGACGACGATCACGCCGAAGATGACGAGGTCCATCTGGAAATGCTCGCGCCCGTCGATCATGGTGTTGCCGATGCCCTTGCCTGCGACCAGCAGATATTCGGCGCCGAGCGTCGCGAGCCACGCGTAGATCAGCGCCAGGTGGATGCCCGCGAAGATCGACGGCGCGGCGCTCGGCAGCACGACCCGCGTGAGCAATTGGGCGCGGCCGAAGCGCAGCACCCGTGCCACCTCGATGAACTCGCGCGGCACGCTGCGGATGCCCTCGAAGGTGTTGAGCACCACCGGGAAGAAAGCCGCCAGCGACAGGAAGGCGACCTTGGCCGCATCACCGAGGCCGAACCAGACCGAGATCAGCGGTATCCAGGCGAACAGCGAGATCTGCTTGAGCGTGTGGAAGCTCGGGCCGATGGCGCGCTCGAAGGCGCGCGAGAAGCCCAGCGTCGCACCGAAGATCAGGCCGGCACTCGCACCGATGGCAAAGCCGGCGAGATTGCGCCAGAGGCTGGCGCCGAGCGCCGTCTGCAATTCGCCGCTGGCCGTGTAGCTCACCGCGCGCGCCCAGACGGCGCCCGGCGACACCAGCAGCGGCGAGCTGCTCCAGCCGAAGCGGAAAGCCGTCCACCAGACGAGCAAAAGGCCGAGCGGCAGCACCCAGCCGCGCAGCGCCTTGGGAACGGGATGCTGTCGGGCATTGCGCGCGCCGCGCGGGACGGCTGCGCCCGCCTGCGTATGGGTGTCGGTCATCCGAATCCTTCAGCCTGGAAGCCGACCCTGCGCCAGCGTGTGAGGCGTGTCTCGACCCAGGCGAGCGCCTGGTCCAGCGCGAAGCCCACCGCGCCGACCACAACCACCGCCGCCAGCACCACGTCGAGCTGGAACAGCTGCCGGCCATACACGATCAGGTAGCCGATGCCCTCGCTCGACGCGAGAAGTTCGACCACTACCAGCGACAGCCAGGCATGGGTGAAGCCATAGCGCACGCCATTCCAGATCGGCGCAAAGGCCGACGGCAAAACCACCTTGGTGAGCAGTTGCCAGCGCGTGAAGCGCAGCACCCTCGCCACCTCGACGTAGCGGGTCGGCACGCCCTCGATGCCCTTGTAGGTGTTGAGCGCGACCGGCACCAGCGCCGCCTTGGCGATCAGGATGATCTTGAGCGCTTCGTCGATGCCCACCAGCAGCATCAGCAAGGGCAGCCAGCCCAGCACCGGAATCTGGCTGAAGGCCTTGAACAGCGGATAGACGTAGTCCTTGAAAAGCGGCGACAGGCCCATCGCAACCCCCAGTGCGCCGCCGACCACGAGCCCGAGCGCGAAGCCGGCGAACACGCGGATCATGCTGACCTGCAGATGGCCCCAGATCTCGCCTGTGGCGAACATGTCGACCAACGTCGACCACACGGCGGCAGGCGACGGCAGCACCTGTGGCGCAATCCATTCGCAATGGGCGCCGACGTACCAGAGCAGCAGCAACGCCAGCGGAAAGGGCCAGCCGCCAAGCGAAAGGCTGCCCAGGACTTTTGCGAAGTCGCGGAGCGGCCTGTCGGAGGGAAGGTACTCGGTGGTGGCTGGCAACATGAAGAGGAGACTTGCGGGAAGCGCCGATGCGGTTGTGTACGCGCAGCGAAAGCGTCGGATTGTCCGAAGCCGGACGGCACATGGGAACGACCGTTAATTCATTTGCACATAGCCAAAGCATGGGTACGCCGTTCTGCCGCCCGCGCTGCGCCTTCGGACGTTTCGGTCATAAGCATCTGGTTGCGCCATGGCACCGGCCACCCGAAGATGCGCCCCCTCTTCCTCAAGGACATCTCCACGTGCTGAATCGACGCACCCTGCTGGCCACCGGCGCAGCAGCACTCACGCCACTCGTCACATCCATTCCGGTGTTCGCGCAGGCCCGCCGCAAGGTCACGCTGGTCATCGGGCTCACGCTCGAGCCGACCGGCCTCGACCCAACCGCCAAGGCCGGTGCGGAGATTGCCGAGGTCGTGCACTACAACGTCTTCGAGACGCTGACCAGGATCCATTCCGACGGCAGCGTCACGCCCTTGCTCGCAGAAGGCTGGGAGGTGTCGCCCGACCTGCGCACCATCACCTTCCGGCTGCGCCGCGGCGTGAAGTTCCAGAACGGCGAGCCCTTCAACGCGCAGAGCGTCAAGTATTCGTTCGACCGTGCGGCCGCCGCCGACAGCACGAACAAGGACAAGCGCACCTTCGCCAACATCACGACCCAGGTCGTCGACGACCACACCGTGGTGCTGATCAACAAGGAGATCGATCCCGACCTGCTGTTCGTCCTCGGACAGGCAACGGCCATCGTGGTCGAACCGAAGACGGTGGACACCAACACCACCAAGCCCGTGGGCACCGGCCCCTACAAGCTCGAGAACTGGGCCAAGGGCTCGAGCATCGTGCTGTCGAAGTGGGACGGCTACCGCAGTGCCGACACAGTGCAGATCCGCAAGGTGACCTTCCGCTTCATCTCGGAGCCGGCCGCGCAGGTGGCGGCGCT
>CAIQMJ010001175.1 GCA_903872875.1 uncultured Variovorax sp. | reverse complement strand
TGCAGGCCCTGCTCGCGCGCCCGACCACCGGCCCCGCAGCTCCGAACTGGAAGCCCTACGTCGAGAAGCTGCCCAACGATCCCTGGGGCCGACCCTACCAATACCTGAACCCCGGCATCAAGGGCGAGATCGATGTGCTCTCACTCGGCGCAGACGGCCAGCCCGGCGGCGAGGGCAACAATGCCGACATCGGCAGCTGGCAGTAGCCGGGCTGCCGCGCGCAGTCGCGCCGGCTTCACGCTGCTTGAATTGCTGGTGGTGATCGCCATCATCGCCATGGCCACCGTGGGCGTCGGCTTCGCGATGCGCGATGCCGGCCAGACCACGCTCGAGCGCGAAGGCGAAAGGCTGGTGGCCCTGCTCGAATCCGCGCGCGCGCGCTCCCGCGCCAGTGGCGCAATCGTGCGTTGGCACCTTACGCCAGAGGGCCCGGGCGCATTCGTGTTCGACGGCTTGCCGCCCGGTGCGTTACCCAGCGAATGGATGTCGACGGGCATCGGCGCGCAGCCCATCGCCGCCGACGGAACCGCAACGCCGGCGCTGCAGCTGGGACCGGACCCGATCATTGCCGCGCAGCAACTGGTGCTGACGAGCGTCGGCCCGCCGGCGCGCGAGTTGCGCATCGGCACCGATGGCTTGCGGCCTTTCGCAATCGTCTCGCCATGACGCGTCGGCCTTCTCGCGGTTTCACGCTGATCGAGGTCATGGTCGCGCTGGCCATCGTCGCCATCGCGCTGGCGGCGGGCACGCAGGCAACCGGCGCCCTTACCCGCAATGCACAACGGCAGTCGGACTCGATGCTGGCGCAGATCTGCGCCGAAAACGAACTGGTTCGCGCGCAGCTATCCCTGCAGATGCCACCGATCGGCGACGCCGGCCGAACCTGCACGCAGGCCAACACCAGCTTCGGTGTCACGGTGTCGACCACTGCCACGCTGAACCCGAATTTCCGCCGCGTCGACGTTCAGGTGCGCGACGTCGACAGCTACCCCATCATCCGCATCTCGACCGTGGTAGGCCGCTACTGATGACGAAACGCGGCACCCGGGGCTTCACCCTGATCGAACTGATGGTCGCGATCGCAGCGATGGCGATCCTCGCGCTGATGAGCTGGCGTGGCATCGACGGCATGATGCGTTCGCAGACACTGAATCGGGACCGCAGCGACGCTGTGCTGACCGCGCAGGCCGCCCTGGCGCAATGGAGCGCCGACCTCGACGCAAGCCTGGTGCTGTCCCAGACCTCGATAACTCCGATCAGCTGGAACGGAGGCGTGTTGCGCCTGACTCGGCGCGCCAACGATGGCGTGCAGTCGATCGTGCAGGTGGTCGCATGGACGCAGCGCAGCGACGGTGCAGGCACGTCGCGCTGGTACCGCTGGCAGTCGCCCGCGCTGCATACGCGGGGCGACTGGCAACAGGCCTGGACCCGTGCTGCCGCCTGGGCGCAGGACGGGGGAGACAACACAGGCGGCACACAGGTCGCGCTGATGCCCCTGCAGAGTTGGTCGCTGCTCTATTTCGTCAACGGGAACTGGGTACCCGCGGAGGCCGCCAGCCTGAGCGCAAACACGCGGATTCCGAACGGCATCCGCCTCGTGCTGGATCTGTCGCCGGGCACGTCTCTGGCCGGCGAGATCACGCGTGACTGGATACTGCCGACCTACACGCCGCAACCGGCAAGATCATGAAGCTGCATCGCAACGCCTCGCGACGCAGGACAGCCGCAGTCCATCAAACAGGCGCGGCGCTGCTCATGGCCATGCTCACCGTGACGCTGGTAGCCACCTTTGCCGCTGCAGCGCTCTGGCAGCAGTGGCGCTCCGCCGAGGTCGAGGCAGCCGAGCGCGCGCGCATGCAGTCGGCCTGGGTGCTGATCGGCGCGCTCGACTGGTCGCGGCTGATCCTGCGTGAAGACGGCATCGCGCAAGGGGCTGTCGACAATCTCACGGAGCCGTGGGCGGTGCCGCTCGAGGAGGCCAAGCTCACCGCCTTCCTGTCGGCCGACAAGAACATCGCCAGCGACGCGCTCGACGGTCTGCCTGATGCCTTTCTGTCCGGCCGCATCGTCGATGCGCAGTCGAAGCTGAACGTGCGCAACCTGGTGACCGACGCGAATGCGCCATCTCCAAAGGACGTGGAAGCCTTCAAGCAGTTGTTCTCATTGCTCGGCCTGCCCGTCCAGGAGGTCAATCTCCTGGCCACGAGCGTCCAGCAGGCGCTCGCCGCATCGAGCCAGTCGAGCCAATCGACATCGGGTGGCGACAACGACAGCAGCAGCGGCGCCAGCACGCCGCTGATGCCGCTCCAGGAGGATCAGCTCACGTGGTTCGGACTGTCGCCCTCCACGGTTGCGGCCCTCGCTCCCTATGTGACAGTGCTGCCGACCCGCACGAGCCTCAACATCAACACGGCAAGCGCGGAAGTGCTTGCTGCGAGCGTGCCGTCGATCGGCATGGCGGGAGCCAAGCTGTTGACCCTGCGACGCATGAGCACGGTCTTCAGCAGCCTGGCGGCTGCCAACAGTCTCTTCCAGAACACGACCGCGTTCAACGACACCGACTACGGCGTGTCGACGAGCTACTTCGAGGTATTGGGCCGGCTTCGGCTGGACGACGTCTGGGTCGAGGAACGGTCCTTGCTCAAGCGTGTCGTGGGATCTTCGGCCAGCCCCGCTCCGACGATCATCTGGCGCCAACGTGGTGCGGGCACCACGATGGCGGAGGCTAAACAGTGAGCTGTCAATACCATGTCTTAATCATGACCCATGGATTTTCGATCGTCGATGCCGCAGCGCCCATCGGATATGCATTCTTTGCTATTGAATAAGTAGCATTCGATACATTCCCGCCTTCTACAATAGCGACCCTCCCACAAGACTCATGGCTGTGCTGCTCGTCACCATTCCCCTGCCGCCCGCGCCTGCCGGAGGCGAATACGGCTGGGCTTCCTGGTCCGGCGACGGCCGGCAGCTGCGCGCCAGCGGCGCCGCGATTCCAGCTCTCCTGCCCAGCGGCAACGAAGTGACGCTCGGCGTCCCGGCGGCCGCGCTGTCGTGGCATCAGGTCACGCTGCCGCAAGGAAGCATGAGCGGCGGCGTGCGCCTGCGCTCGATGCTCAACGGACTGCTCGAAGATCGACTGCTCGACGACCCCGAGCAACTGCATTTCGCACTCGAGCCCGGCGCCCGCACCGGAGTCCCTGTCTGGCTCGCCGCCTGCCAGCGCAACTGGCTGCGCAACGCCGTGCAGGCGATCGAAGCCACAGGCCGTCGCGTGACCCGCATCGTGCCGGAGTGGACGCCACAGCCGGCCGGCGCCCCAACACTGGTCTTCGCCACGGGTGAGCCGCAAGACGCGCGGCTCACCGTCTGCGATGCCAGCGGCGTCGCGACCTTGCCGCTCGACGTCGGCAGCCTGAAGCTGCTGGGCACGCTGCCGCCCGACACGGTCGTAACGGCCGAGCCCGCTGTAGCGCAACTGACCGACAGCCTGTTCGAGCGGCCGATACCGATCGCCACCGCCGACGAGCGCTGGCTGCAGGCCAGCCAGTCGCCCTGGGACCTTGCGCAGTTCGACCTCGCGTCCACCGGACGCGCCCGCGCCGGCAAGAAGTTCGCCTCGATCACGGCCAGCCTGCTGCATGCGCCCCAATGGCGCGCTGCTCGCTGGGGTGCGCTCGTCCTCGTGCTTGCCCAACTGATCGGCGTGAATGCGTGGGCCTGGAAGGAACGCAATGCGCTCGAAGCCAAACGTGCCGCGGTCCGCAGCATCCTGACGCGGACCTTCCCGTCCGTGCAACTCGTCGTCGACGCACCCGTGCAGATGAGCCGCGAAGTGGCAGCGCTGCAGCAGGCGACCGGGGGCCTCGCCGCATCCGATTTCGAACCGATGCTGGCCATGCTGGCGGCCAATCTGCCGCCCGGCCGCGTGCCCACCGCGATCGACTACAACGCAGGCCAGTTGCGCCTGCGCGGCCTCGGCCTCCAATCAGCCGACACGCAGCGCATCGCCAGCGCGCTCTCGTCACGCGGCTACAGCGCCCGCAGCGAGGCCGACCTGCTGCTGGTCCAGGCGGATGCCGCAAGATGAACCGACTCGACGCCTTCAACACACGCCGCAAGCTCTGGTGGTCGCAACTGGCGCCGCGTGAGCAACGCATGGTCGCCGTCGCGCTGACGTTGATCGTGCTTGCACTGCTCTGGTGGGTCGCGCTAGCACCCGCACTGCGCACGCTGGCAGACGCACCGGCCGCGCACGCGCAGCTCGATGCGCAGTTGCAGCAGATGACCACGCTGCAGGCGCAGGCCAAGTCCCTGCAGGGTCAGCCACGGGTCAGCCGCGATGATGCGCTGCAGGCGCTCGACGCATCCGTCAGGCAGAACCTGGGCCCGAACGTACAGATGCAGTCGGCCGGCGGCAGCGAAGGCGTCACCGTCAGCCTACGGGCCGCCCCGGCGGAAGGCGTGGCGCAATGGCTCGCACAGGCGCGCGGTAACGCACGTGCCGTGCCGCGCGAAGTGCACCTCACCCGAAGCCAGAGTCCCGCGGCCGCACCCGTCGCGCCCGCGGCGGGCAAACCTGTCGCTCCATCCCAGGTGGCGGCTGCCGACGCGCCTCGCGCTCCAAACTGGGACGGCACGCTCGTGATGAGCTTGCCCACGCGCTGAAACGCCACGCACGCATGGCCACTCGCACCCTTCCCCCCGTCGCCGCGCGTCACGGATGGCGCTGGGCCATTCTCGGCCTGCTGCTCGGCGTGGTACTGGCGCTTGCGGCATATGCGCCGGCACGCTGGCTCGCCGCCGGCATTGACCACTGGACCACCGGACACCTGAAGCTCGTCAATCCCCGCGGCACCGTCTGGAACGGCACGGCAAACCTGGTGCTCGCAAGCGGCGTCGGCGGCGCCGAGGCGATATCGGTGCCCGGCCGCTTCGGCTGGGCGCTGCGCCCCCGCTGGGACGGTGTCGCCGCCGTGCTCGATCTGTCTTGCTGCGCGCCGCAGCCGTTGGGGCTGGTGGCCCGGCCTCGCAGCGGCGGCATGCAACTCGCGTTGAGCGACGGGCAATCACGCTGGCCGGCTGCGATGCTGGTGGGTTTCGGTGCGCCCTTCAACACGCTCAAGCCCGAAGGCACGCTCGATCTTTCGACGCAATCCTTCACGGTGCAGCTGAACGGGCAGAAAGTGGCGATGACGGGCCGCGCCACACTCGACGCCACCGACATCTCCTCGAGCCTGTCGACCCTGCGGCCGATGGGCAGTTACCGCGTGACACTCGAAGGCGGCACGGCCACCAGCCTGCTGCTCACGACACGCGACGGCAGCCTGCTGCTCAATGGCAGCGGCTATTGGACCGGAACGACCATGCGCTTCAATGGCGAAGCCAGTGCCGCGCCGGGCCGTGAGAACGCACTTTCGAATCTGTTGAACATCATCGGGCGGCGCAACGGTACGCGCTCGCTCATCACACTGGGTTGACCATGAAGAATCCTTCGCACGGCGTTCGCATCGGCCTTGTCGCACTCGCGGCGCAGTTGCTGATCACGACCTGCATTCCGCCGGCCTTCGCGCAGGACGCCGGACCGCGGCGCGGCGAGCCGATCACGCTGAACTTCAGCAATGCCGAGATCGAGTCCGTCGCCCGCACGATGGCCGTGGTGACCGGTCGCGACGTGGTGGTCGACCCGCGCGTGAAGGGCACGATCAACCTGCAGACCGACCGCGCGATCGCGCCAGCCGCGGCGTTCAACCAGTTCGCCGCGGCGCTGCGGCTGCAGGGCTTCGCGATCGTTCAGGCCGACGGGCTCTACAAGGTCGTGCCCGAAGCCGACGCCAAGCTGCAGAGCAGCACGGTCGCCAGTTCGACCGGCGCAGCCGCCAGCATGAGCGGCAATCAGATCGTCACCCAGGTGTTCAAGCTCAATTACGAGTCGGCCAACAACGTGCTGCCGGTGCTGCGGCCGCTGATCGCTCCCAACAACACCATCAACGTGAATCCCGGCAACAACTCGCTGGTGATCACGGATTACGCGGAAAACCTTCAGCGCCTCGCGCGCATCGTGGCATCTCTCGACGTGCCCAACGCATCGGATATCGACGTGATTCCGCTGCGGTATGCGATTGCGACGGATCTCGTGCCGCTCGTCACGCGGCTGCTCGAAGGCGGCAGCAGCACCACCGGTACCGGCGCCACGCCGGCCGCGCCCGGCGGCGCCGATGCGTCCTTCCGTACCTCGCTGCAGGCCGATCCGCGCAGCAATTCGCTGATCCTGCGCGCCGCCAACCCGGCACGCGCGCAACTCGTGCGCTCGCTGATCGACAAGCTCGACCGGCCGGCGATCGACAGCGGCAACGGTGCCGCGGGCAACATCTATGTCGTCTATCTGAAGAATGCGGACGCCGTGCGCCTCGCGACCACGCTGCGCGCCGCCATGGCGAGCGAGGCACGCGGCGGGACCGGCGGCAGCGGCTCGAACAACACGACGTCGCAACAGAACGTCTCGGGCAACACGCCGACGAGTCAGAACTCCACATCCAGCGGCACGACCAGCACGGCCGCCACGTCTGCGCTGAACAATGCGAATCAGCCGTCCACCGGTGGCCAGATCCAGGCCGACCCGTCGACCAACTCGCTGATCATCACGGCACCGGAACCGCAATACCGGCAACTGCGCGCCGTGATCGACAAGCTCGACGGCCGGCGCGCACAGGTCATGGTCGAGAGCCTGATCATCGAGGTCAACGCCGACAAGGCGGCAGAGTTCGGCGTGCAGTGGCAGTCGGCCATCGGCAGCACGGGCGCCATCGGCAGCAATTCCAGCCTGGCCGGCACCAACATCTTCAACCTGACCTCGGCCACCTCGAGCACCGGTGTGGCGCAGCAGCCGTCGAGCGGCCTGAACATCGGCCTGGGCGCCACGGTCGGCGGCGTCAGCGTGCTGGGCCTGGTGGCGCGCGCTCTGCAGAGCAACGGCGAAGGCAACGTGCTGTCGACACCCAACCTGCTCACGCTGGACAACGAGGAAGCCAAGATCGTCATCGGCCAGAACGTGCCGTTCGTGACCGGGCAATACACCAGCACGAGCAGCAGCACCAGCACGGTCAACCCGTTCCAGACGATCGAGCGCAAGGACGTGGGCCTGACGCTGCGCGTGCGTCCGCAGATCAGCGAGAACGGCACCGTGAAGATGACGATCTTCCAGGAGGTGTCGAGCGTGGTGGCGTCGACCGTGAACAACCTGAACGGCCCGACGACGAGCAAGCGCTCGATCGAGTCGAATGTGCTGGTCGACGACGGCAGCATCATCGTCATCGGCGGCTTGCTGCAGGACGAATATTCGCGCAGCGACGAAAAGGTGCCCGTGCTCGGCGACGTGCCCGTGTTCGGCAACCTGTTCAAGAGCGAAGTGCGCAGCCGCAAGAAGACCAACCTGATGGTGTTCCTGCGTCCCGTGGTCGTGCGCGACAACGCCACCGGCGAGGTGCTCGCGTCCGACCGCTACGAGTCGATCCGTGCGATGCAGAGCGGCTCTCAGCCCAACGCCAGCGTGATGCTGCGCAACGTGCCGGCTGCCGTCATTCTTCCGCCGATGCCGCCGTCGCCCGCGGGCACCGACCGCCGCATCGAAGGCACACGCCTGATTCCGCCGCCGCTCGCGGACATCCCGCTGCCTGTCATCCCTCCGCTCAAGGGCACGTTGCCGCCAACCGCGGACCCCTCGACCCAACGCGAACTGCCCTGATGCGCTATCCCCTGCCCTACGCCTTCGCCCGCAGCCAGCAGTTGCTGCTGGAAGAAACCGACGACGGCAGTTTCACGCTCTGGATGCCGCAGACGCCGCCGCGCAGCGCGCTCGGCGAGGTGATGCGCAAGTTCCAGGTCAAGACCTTCGAGCCGCTGCCGACCGAGCAGCTCGCGCAACGCATCAGCGCCGCGTATGCGCAGGGCGAATCGAACGCGGCTGCCGTCGTGAGCGAGGTCCAGAACGACGCCGACCTGTCGCGCATGATGCAGGAGCTGCCCGCCGTCGAGGACTTGCTCGCCAGCGCCGGCGACGCGCCGATCATCCGCATGCTGAATGCGCTGCTCACGCAGGCGGCGCGCGACGGCGCCAGCGACATCCACATCGAACCCTACGAGCGGACCTCGTCGGTGCGCTTCCGCATCGACGGCACGTTGCGCGAAGTCGTGCAGCCCAACCGTGCGCTGCACGCGGCGCTGATCTCGCGGCTGAAGATCATGGCCGACCTCGACATCTCCGAGAAGCGGCTGCCGCAGGACGGCCGCATCTCGCTGCGCATCGGCACGCGCGCGGTCGACGTGCGGGTGTCGACGCTGCCCAGCGCCCATGGCGAGCGCGCGGTGCTGCGGCTGCTGGACAAGACCGAAAGCAAGCTCACGCTCGAATCCGTGGGCATGCAGGGCGACACGCTGGCGCGCTTCGAGAAGCTGATCGGCCAGCCGCACGGCATCATCCTGGTGACCGGCCCGACCGGTTCCGGCAAGACCACGACGCTGTACGCCGCACTGAGCCGGCTCGACTCGTCGAGCAGCAACATCATGACGGTCGAGGACCCGATCGAGTACGAGCTCTCGGGCGTCGGCCAGACGCAGGTCAACGCCAAGATCGAGCTCACCTTCGCCAAGGCCCTGCGCGCGATCCTGCGGCAGGACCCGGACGTGATCATGATCGGCGAGATCCGCGATTTCGAGACCGCGCAGATCGCGATCCAGGCTTCGCTGACCGGCCACCTGGTGCTGGCCACGCTGCACACCAACGACTCGGTCAGCGCCATCACGCGCCTGACCGACATGGGCGTCGAGCCCTTCCTGCTGAGCTCCTCGCTGCTGGGCGTGCTCGCGCAACGGCTGGTACGCCGGCTCTGCCCGGTTTGCGCCGCGGCATCGCCCGTCGGCGGCATGGAACCCGTGGGCTGCGATGCCTGCGGGCAGACCGGCTACCAGGGGCGAACCGGCATCTTCGAGCTGCTGGTGGCCGACGACGCGGTGCAGTCGCTGATCCACAGCCGCGCACCCGAAAGCCAGATCCTCGCCACCGCCGAACGCGGTGGCCTGCGTTCGATGCGCGAGGACGGCGAGCGCCTGGTAGAGGCCGGCGTCACCTCGCGCGCCGAACTGCTGCGCGTGACGCGCGACTGACCGCGAGCCCGAACCCATGCCAGCCTATTCCTTCGAAGCCGTCGACGCGCAGGGCGTTGCCCGCAAGGGCGTGCTCGAAGCCGACACAGCCCGCAGCGCGCGCAGCATGCTGCGCGTCCAGAACCTGATCCCGCTCGAAGTGACGCTGGTCGGCAATGCCGTCGGCCAACCGCAGACGGCGAGCATCTGGCGCCGCTCGATCGGCGGCGGCCGGGTGTTCAACGCGACCGGCCTGTCGGTCTGGACGCGGCAGATCGCCGGACTCGTGTCTTCCGGGCTGCCGCTCGAACGCGCGCTTACCGCGCTGACCGACGAGGCCGAAAGCGAACAGCAGCGCAACCTGGTCGCGTCGCTGCGGGCCGAGGTCAATGCGGGCTCGCCATTCGCGCGCGCGCTGTCGCAGCATCCGCGCGAGTTCTCGCCGATCTACACCGCCGTCATCGGCGCCGGCGAGCAGACCGGCAACCTCGGCCTGGTGCTCGAACGCCTCGCCGACGACCTGGAGGAGCGCCAGGCGCTGCAGCAGAAACTGATCGGCGCGGCGCTGTA
>CAIQMJ010001174.1 GCA_903872875.1 uncultured Variovorax sp. | reverse complement strand
TCGCGCCGCTGGTGGTGTTCGCGCTGGGCGCGGCCTTCGAGCGATACAGCCTGCGCCGGGTCCACAAGTTCGGCCACGTGCCCGAGCTGCTCGTCACCTTCGGCCTGTCTTACCTGATCCTCGAAGTGGTGCAACTGCTGTGGGGCCGCTCCACCGTGCCCTACGGCCTGCCGACGCAGTTGCAAGGGCCGCTGTTCACCCTCTACGGCACGCAGTTCCCCAAGTCGCGCTCGTTCATCATGCTGGTCGCATTGCTGATGCTGTTCTCGGTCTGGCTGCTGCTGACCCGCACCCGCATCGGGCTGGTGATCCAGGCGGCGCTCAAGCATCCCGACATGGTCGAGGCGCTGGGCCACAACGTTCCGCGCGTCTTCATGCTGGTGTTCGGTGGCGGCGCGGCACTGGCGGGCCTGGCCGGCGTGATCGGCGGCAATACCTACGTCACCGAGCCGGCGATGGCTGCGTCGGTCGGCTCGATCATCTTCGTGGTGGTGGTGGTCGGCGGAATGGGCTCGCTGGCGGGCGCCTTCCTCGCATCGCTGCTGATCGGCGTCATCCAGACCTTTGCGGTGGCCATGGACCAGTCGGTCGCCACCGGCCTGCGCGCCATCGGCATCGCCGTGAGCGAGCAGACCTTCGGCTATGAACTGCTGAAGCTCACCATCTCGCAGGTTGCGCCGATCCTTCCCTACCTGTTCCTCGTGCTGATCCTGATCTTCCGGCCCAAGGGGCTGCTGGGTACCCGCGAGGACTAGACGTGACGAACACCGCCATCGACATGAATTCCGTTCCTCCTGCTCAAGCCCCCGTGCGCTACTACCGCTTCAAGCCCTGGAACATCGCCCGCTTCCTGATCTGGACGCTGTTCGCGGTCGCGCTGCTCGTCGCGCCGCACGTGTTCCGCAGCAGCCTGGCGCTGACGATGCTCTCGCAGATCGGCTACCTGATCATCATCTGCCTGAGCTACAACATGCTGCTTGGCCAGGGCGGCATGCTGAGCTTCGGCCATGCGGTCTATACCGGACTCGGCTCCTTCATCGCGATCCACGCGATGAACCTCGCGGCCGCGGGCAGCCTGCCGATCCCGCTGGTGCTGATCCCGCTGGTCGGCGGACTCGGCGGCATGTTCTTCGCCTTCCTGTTCGGCTACGTGAGCACCAAGAAGTCGGGAACGACCTTTGCGATGATCACGCTCGGCCTGGGCGAGCTCGTCGCGTCGATGGCGCTGATGTTCCCAAGCTTCTTCGGCGGCGAGGGCGGCGTGACCACCAACCGCGTGTATGGCACGCCGTTCTTCGGCCTGACCTTCGGGCCGCAGATCCAGGTGTACTACCTGATCGCTGTCTACTGCTTCATCTGCACCGCGCTGATGTACGCCTTCACCGGCACGCCGCTGGGCCGCATCCTCAACGCGGTGCGCGACAACCCGGAGCGCGTGGAGTTCATCGGCTACAGCACGCAGCGGGTGCGCTACTTCGCCTTCATCATCGCGGGCTTCTTCGCCGGCATCGGTGGCGGCCTGGCGGCCATCAACTTCGAGATCGTGAATGCGGCGGACAGTCTGAACGGCGTGCGCTCGGGCGGCTACCTGCTGTTCACCTTCCTCGGTGGCGCGACCTTCTTCTTCGGGCCGATCATCGGCGCGGTGCTGCTGGTGTTCGCCTCGGTGATGCTGTCCGAACTCAGCAAGGCCTGGCTGCTGTACCTCGGCCTGGTGTTCCTGTTCATGGTGATGTTCGCGCCCGGTGGCGTGGCGAGCCTGATCATGATGAACCTGCGTGTCGCCAAGTTCGGGCGGTTCAAGCCCTTCTGGCGTATCTACGCAGGCCTGCTCGCAAGCGGAGTCGTGCTGGTAGCCGGCGCGGCGGCGATCGTCGAGATGATCTATCACATGCAGCTCAATGCAGCGCTCGGGCCGCAACTGCACTTCTTCGGACTCACGCTCGACACCTCCAGTCCCGTGAGCTGGGGCGTTTCGGCCGCGCTGCTGGTCGTCGGCGGCGCGTTGCTCGAAACCGTGCGCCGGCGCTTCGTCCGCACCTGGGGGCAGGCTCAGGAATTCATCGAAGCCGAGATCAAGCGCCGGGAGGCCGCGTGAGCGCGGGTGAGAAAGACATGACCTACGCACTCGAACTCAAGGACCTGCGCAAGAGCTTCGGCAAGACCGAAATCATCCGCGGCGCCCAGCTCGCCGTGAATGCCGGCGAGCGCATCGCGATCATCGGACCCAACGGCGCGGGCAAGTCGACGCTGTTCAACCTGATCAGCGGCCGGCTGGTGCCCACCAGCGGCGAGGTGCTGCTGAACGGCCAGCGCATCGACGGCAAGAAGCCCTTCGAGATCAACCGTCTCGGCCTCTCGCGCAGTTTCCAGATCACCAACATCTTCCCCAAGCTCAGCGTCTTCGAGAACCTGCGCTGCGGCGTGCTCTGGAGCCTCGGCTACAAGTACACCTTCCTGCGCTTCCTGTCGAAGCTCGATGACGCCAACGAGCGCACCGAGCAGCTCATCCGCCAGGTCGGCCTCGAGCGCAAGCGCGATGTGCTGGCCGTCAACCTGACCTATGCCGAGCAGCGTGCGCTGGAGATCGGCGTGACGATCGCCGGCGGCGCCAGCGTGATCCTGCTCGACGAGCCGACCGCCGGCATGAGCAAGACCGAGACGGCGCACTTCATCGCGCTGATCAAGCAGGTGACCGTGGGCCGCACGCTGCTCACGGTGGAGCACGACATGGGCGTCGTCTTCGGCCTGGCCGACAAGATCGCCGTGGTGGTCTATGGCGAGGTGATCGCCTTCGACACGCCGGCCGCGGTCCGTGCCAACCCGCGCGTGCAGGAGGCCTATCTGGGCTCCTCCGTCGCGGACGCCCAGGGAGCGGGACACTGACATGCTGAAACTCCAAGACCTTCACGCCTACTACGGCAAGAGCCATGTGCTGCATGGCGTGTCCTTCGATGTCGGGCCGGGCGAGATCGTCGCGCTGCTCGGCCGCAACGGCTCGGGCCGCTCGACCACCGCCAAGGCGATCATGGGCCTGGTCCATGCCGAGGGCACGCTGCGCTGGAAGGAGCAGGACATCCTGCGCCAGAAGGCCTATGAGATCGCGCACCTGGGCATCGGCTACGTGCCCGAGAACCGGGACGTGTTCCCCAAGCTCACGGTGCACCAGAACCTGCTGCTGGGCCAGAAGGGCAAGGGCACCGGCAGCCGCTGGTCCTTCGACGACATGTACGCGATGTTTCCGCGGCTGAAGGAGCGCCAGCACAACGAGGCCGGCGTGCTCTCCGGCGGCGAGCAGCAGATGCTCACGCTGTGCCGCACGCTGATGGGCGACCCCGACCTGATCATCATCGACGAGCCGACCGAAGGCCTGGCGCCGAAGATCGTCGAACTGGTCGGCGAGTACCTGAAGCGCCTGAAGGACCGCGGCATCTCGGTGCTGCTGATCGAGCAGAAGCTGACGATCGCGATGCAGATATCGGACCGTGCGCTGGTGATGGGACACGGCAGCATC
>CAIQMJ010001173.1 GCA_903872875.1 uncultured Variovorax sp. | reverse complement strand
GCACCGGTGCCGGTGTAGCTGAACGAGTCGTAGGTACCCCACTTCTCGGAGGCCGAAGGGATGCGCGTGCCGCGGCTGTACTGCCCGTAGACGTCGAAGCCGGGCGTCATCTCGACGGCCAGGCTCAGGCTCGGCGTGGCGAAGGTCTCGGTCTCCCGGGCGATCTCCGCGCTCGCGGCCGGCAGCGCGGTCACGTAGGTCGACAGGTTCTTCGGCGTGGTCGTGCGGTGCTCGATGTTGACGCCAGGCGTCAGCGTGGCGCGATGACCGCCCAGGTCGAAGCCGATCTCGTCGCGCAGATGCGCGGTGAACTTGTCGACGTCGGTGTCGGGCATGCGATTCTTCGAGCCGGTCGTGACGGCGCCGGTGCTCAGCGTCGTGCGCACTTCCGACCAGGGCCGGCGCGTCTCGGTGCTCTCGAAACTCAGGCCGTAGTTGAAGTTGTGCGCGCCCCAGGCCTTGGTCGCATTGACGGCCGCGCCAGCGCTCTTGTTGTAGAAGCCGGTGAAGATATCGCGCGAGTACAGCGTGCTGTAGACAGGTACCTTCGTCTCGTCCTCGATGTGCGCGTCCTGCAGGTAGAGCCGGGCGTCGAGCCGGTCGAACAGCGCGACGCTGCCGGCGTCGGGCGTGAAGCCGTAGTCCAGGCTCAGGCGCGTGCGTTCGGTCTCGGCCGTCTGCTGCTGGCCCTTCGGGTAGGTGGTGCTCGTCTTCGTGCTGAAGTCGTTGTCGTCCTTTCGGTCGTAGTGGTCGATGGTCAGGCCGAAGCGGTGCGTGCGGTTGCCGTCCCAGACGAACTTGGCCAGCAGCGCATTCGAATGCCAGTCGACCGGATAGGCCGGCGCGCTGCCGTTGTTCTCGGTCTCGTGGCCGTCGCGGCGCGCATAGACGATCAAGGCCTGCACGTCGCCGAAGCGCTGGGCACCGGTGAACGCGTTCAACCAGCTGTTGTCGACCGACTGGTAGCCCAGCTTGTAGCCGTAGAACGAGGTGATGCCGTTCTTCAGGTAGTCCTCGGGCGACTTGGTGATGAAGGACACGTTGCCGCCCAGCCCCTGCCCGCCGGCCTGGCCGGACGAGGACGTGCCCGAATCGATGCGCACTTCACGGAAGGTCTCGGGATCGAAGTAGTCGCGGCCGATGCCGAAGCTGTTGAGCGTGGCGCCGTCGGGCTTCGGTGCCGCCTCCGGCATCGAGATGCCGTCGACGTCGAGCCCGATGCGGTTGCCTTCGATGCCGCGGATGTTGTAGCCGGTATAGCCCGAGCCGTCCCACACGTTGCCCGAACCGGCCGCAGCGGATGGTGCAGTCACCAAGGGCTGGTAGCGCACGATGCCGCCCACGTCCTTCACGCCTTCGCGCGTCATGTCGTCCGTGCCGATGACGGTGCGGGTGCCGGCCTCCGGCTTCTCGCGGCGTCCTTCGACGGTGGTGGTCGGCAGCGTGATGTTCTGCGTGTCGGTCGTGCTCTCCACAACGACACCGGCGCTGGCGGGTGCCTGCTGCGCAAGCGCCGATCCGGCAAAGCCGAAGCCGATGGCGATGAACAGCGAAAGAGGACGGAAGAGAAACGGAGAGGGAATTGAGGAGGGATTGGGGAGATTCACATTGAAGCCTGGCGACAGTGGATGGACTGCTCGCTGGGCTGCGCACGCTGGGGTGCCCCTTCCTCGCTGGCTGAAACCGGGCAAGGTGGGCCCGGGCCGCGGACTATCGGCGACCGGTGACAAATTGTCAAACCCGGCGCACGCAGTCCGCACCCCTGTCATGGCGATTCGTCCACCGGGTTTACGCGGGCTTCACATGGCTCACATCACAGTGCCGTTCGGCACCCGGATACTCGCTGTCGATTCCGCTGTCTTTCGCCGTCCTTCTCTCCATGCCCGCCTTCTTCAAGCACCCGGTTCGCCTCGTCCTCATCGTGGCCGTCCTTCTCGCTGCGGCCCTCGCAGGCTACCGGCTCCTGTTCTTCAAGCCACCGCCGCCGGCCTACATCGCCGCCCCGGTGACGCGGGCCGACATCGAGGACACGGTGCTCGCCAACGGCACCTTCCAGGCGCTCAAGCAGGTCAGCGTCGGGGCACAGGTGTCGGGGCAGGTCAAGTCGCTCAAGGTCCAGCTCGGCGACAACGTGCAGAAGGGCCAGCTCGTCGCCGAGATCGATTCGCTCACGCAGCAGAACGCACTGCGCACCGCCGAGGCCGCACTGGCCAACGTGCAGGCCCAGTTGCGCTCGTCCGAGGCCACGCTCGCGCAGAACGACCTGGCGCTGCGTCGCCAGCAGCAGATGCGCGCAGCCGATGCGAGCGCACAGGCCGACCTCGAAACCGCACAGGCGACCTTCAAGACCAGCCAGGCCAGCGTCGAGGCGCTGAAGGCGCAGATCGAGCAGGCGAAGATCACCGTCGACACCGCGCGCCTGAACCTGGGCTACACGCGGATCGTCTCGCCGATCGACGGCCAGGTCGTGGCGCTGGTGACACAGGAAGGCACCACCGTGAACGCGAACCAGACCACGCCGACGATCATCATCGTGGCGCAGGTCGACACCATGACGGTCAAGGCCTCGATCTCGGAGGCCGACGTGATCGGCGTGCGGCCCGGCCAGCGCGCCTACTTCACGATCCTGGGCGAACCCGACAAGCGCCAGCAGGCCGTGCTGCGCACCGTGGAGCCGGCGACAGACGCCATCAGCAGTTCGAGCAGCAGCACCGGCACATCGTCGTCGAGCACCACGTCGACCAGCACGACCAGTGCCACGGCGATCTACTACAACGGCCTGTTCGACGTGCCCAATCCGGAGCGCAAGCTGCGCATCTCGATGACGGCGATGGTCTACATCGTGCGCGGCGAAGCGAAGGGCGCACTGACGATCCCGGTCGGCGCGCTGAGCGCACGTGCGCCGGACGGCAGCTATGGCGTGAACGTGGTCGGTGCGGACGGCCCGGCGCAGCCGCGCCGGGTGCGCATCGGCATCAACAACAACGTGACGGCGCAGGTGCTCGACGGCCTGCAGGAAGGCGAGCGCGTGGTGCTGGGCACGGCATCCGGCGCGCCGTCGGCTGCAGCGGCCGGCGGCCCCGGCCGCATGCGCCCGCCGCCGGGGCTCTGAGATGGACGTCACGAACAGGGACGACGCCCCGCCCGGCGCGGACGAACCACTGCTGTCGCTGTCCGGCGTGTGGCGCGAGTTTCCCGCGGGCGAATCGACCATCGCCGTGCTGAAGGACGTGCGGCTCGACATCCGGGCCGGCGAGATGATCGCGATCGTCGGCCAGTCGGGCTCGGGCAAGTCGACGCTGATGAACATCCTGGGCTGCCTCGACCGGCCCACGCGCGGCGGCTACCGCGTGGCGGGGCATGCGGTCGGCGCACTCGATGCCGACGCGCTGGCCGCGCTGCGGCGCGAGCACTTCGGCTTCATCTTCCAGCGCTACCACCTGCTGTCGGACCTGACGGCGCAGGGCAACGTCGAAGTGCCTGCCGTCTATGCGGGCGGCGCGCGCGGCGCACGGCGCACGCGGGCACGCGCGCTGCTCGACCGGCTCGGCCTGGGCGACCGCACCCATCATGTGCCGGGCAAGCTGTCGGGCGGCCAGCAGCAGCGCGTGTCGATCGCGCGGGCGCTCATGAACGGCGGCAGCGTGATCCTGGCCGATGAACCGACCGGCGCGCTCGACCGCCATGCCGGCGCCGAGGTGCTGAAGATCCTCGGCGAACTGCATGCGCAGGGCCACACCATCGTCATCGTCACGCACGACATGAACGTGGCCCGCAGTGCCCAGCGAATCGTGGAGATCAGCGACGGCGAGATCGTCTCGGACACGCGTACGGACCCCGACGCGCCGCAGGCGACGCCGCCTGCGCTCGCGCCGCTGCGCACGCCGCCCCGCTGGCGCATCGGCGCCTGGGCCGACCGCTTCGCCGAAGCCTTCCGCATGGCGCTGCTGGCGATGAACGCGCACCGGCTGCGCACGCTGCTGACGATGCTCGGCATCATCATCGGCATCGCCTCGGTGGTGTCGGTGGTCGCGCTCGGCGAAGGATCGCGCCAGAAGGTGCTGGCCAACATCAGTTCGATCGGCACCAACACGATCGAGATCTTCTCCGGCACCGGCTTCGGCGATCCGCGCTCGGCGCGCATCCAGACGCTGCTGCCGTCGGACGCCGAGGCACTGGCCGAGCAGAGCTATGTCGACAGCGTCACGCCCAATATCCAGAGCGCGCTCACCGCGCGGCACCGCGGGATCGACGCGTCGGTCACGGTCAGCGGCGTCGGCGAACAGTACTTCCGCGTGAAGGACCTCGCACTCGCGCAGGGCACGGCCTTCAGCAACGATGCGGAGCGCAGCTATGCGCAGGTCGCGGTGATCGACGACAACACGCGCAAGAAGCTGTTCCCGAACATCGACCCGGTCGGCCAGGTGCTGCTGCTGGGCAGCATGCCGGTGTACGTGGTGGGCGTCACTGCGAAGAAGGACAGCGCCTTCGGACCGAACAGCGAGAGCCTGAACGTGTTCATTCCCTACACCACCGCGATGCGCCGGCTGGTCGGCCAGGGCTACCTGCGCAGCATCACCGTGCGCGTGAGCGACGACACGCCGATGGCCGCGGCCGAGCAGGGCATCAACCAGTTCATGGAGCGCCGCCACGGCCGCGTCGATTTCTACGTGCTCAACACCGACAGCATCCGCCAGACGATCGAGAGCACCACGCAGACCCTGACGCTGCTTGTGTCGTCGATCGCCGTGATTTCGCTGCTGGTCGGCGGCATCGGCGTGATGAACATCATGCTGGTCAGCGTGACCGAGCGCACCGGCGAGATCGGCGTGCGCATGGCGGTCGGTGCGCGGCAGAGCGACATCCAGCAGCAGTTCCTGATCGAGGCGGTGCTGGTGTGCCTGTGCGGCGGTGTGCTCGGCATCCTGTGCGCGCTGGGCTTCGGCGCCCTCTTCTCGGCCTTCAGCAAGGATTTCTCGATGGCGTTCTCGGCCACGTCGATGCTGACCGCCTTCCTTTGCTCGACGCTCATCGGCATCGTCTTCGGCTTCCTTCCGGCACGCAGCGCCGCCCGTCTCGACCCGATCGAGGCGCTCGCGCGCGACTGATGGATCTGCACATGAATCTCTCTTCCTCCCACGGTTCCTCGCGGCCGCATGCGCACGGCCGAAATGCTCGCGCGCTGTCCACATTGATGGCGATGGCAATGGCGCTCGTACTGGCCGGCTGCGGCGCCACGCGCACGCCCTACGTCGCACCGGGCGTCGACCTGCCCGCGCAATGGGCGCAGGCCGGCCCGGGCACGCTGCCCGACGGCAGCGCCAGGACCGCAGCCGCCGATCGCTGGTGGACACGCTTCGATGACGCGCCGCTGAGCGCGCTGGTCGACGCCGCCTTCGTGCGCAACAACGACCTGGCGGTGGCAGCGCTGAAGGTCCGGCAGGCGCGCCTGGAGGCTGGCCTGGCCGAGAGCAACGAACGCCCGAGCGTCAGCGGCAGCGTCTCGAGCCAGCGGCAGCGCAGCTTCAGCCGTCCGCACGACGCCGCCGGCAGCCATGCAGCGAGCGTGTCGGTGAGCTACGAGGTCGACCTGTGGGGCCGACTCGCCGGCCTGTCCGACGCGGCACGCTGGGAAGCCGAGGCGACCGAGCAGGACCGGCTCAGCGCCGCCGCGGCGCTGGCCGGCACGGTCGCCGGCCTGTACTGGCAATTGGGCTACCTGAACCAGCGCATCGCGAGCGGCGAGGCCAGCGTGGCCTATGCCGAGCGCACCCGTCAGCTGGTCGATGCGCAGTACCAGGCCGGCGCGGTGTCGGCGCTGGAGACCGGCGAGGCCGAGAAGAACGTTGTCAGCCAGCGCGCCACGCTCTCGGCGCTGCAGCAGCAACGGGTCGAGGCGCGCAACGCGCTGGCGATCCTGTTCGATGCCGCGCCGACGCCGGCTGCGCTGGCGGCAACGCTGCCCGCGGAACCGCAGCGCCTGCCGACGCAGCCGCTGCCCGAGGTGGCGGCGGGCCTGCCGGCCGAGCTGTTGGCACGCCGCCCCGACCTGCGCGCCGCCGAACTGCGCCTGCGCGAGACGCTGGCCGATGCCGACGCCACCCGCGCCAGCTACTACCCGGCGCTGACGCTGACCGGCGCACTCGGCGGCGCCAGCACGGCGCTCGGCAGCGTGCTGGCCAACCCCTATGGCCTGCTCGGCGCCGGGCTCACGCTGCCCTTCCTGCAGGTCGACCGCATGAAGCTGAACGATGCGATTGCGCAGGTGCAGTACCGCAGCGCCGTGGCCAGCTTCCGCCAGACGCTCT
>CAIQMJ010001172.1 GCA_903872875.1 uncultured Variovorax sp. | reverse complement strand
GCTCTGGTCACGACCCAGGCTCAACAGCTCTCGACGACGCAACTCGCGGTCTTGGCCTCGACTCAGATCGGTGCGCTCGGCGCCACCAACTTCTCGGCGCTGAACGCCACGCAGGTGGGCTCACTGACGGAGACGCAGGTCAAGGGGCTTACCGCCGCTCAACTGGGCGCTCTGACCACCACCGACATCAGCGAGTTGGCGGACACCCAGATCGCTGCGCTGTCGGCGACCCAGGTGGGCTCGCTCTCGGCGACGGCGTTCTCGGCCCTGAGCCAGACCCAGGTGGCGGCGCTTTCGGCCACTCAGGTCAAGGGGCTGACGACCACCCAATTGAAGGGCCTGTCGGCGACGGATATCGGCGAGCTGGCCGATACTCAGGTCGGCGCGCTGACGGCCAGCCAGTTGGCTAGCGTGAGCGCCACCAACATCTCGGCGCTCAGCGCGACGCAGGCGGCGGCGCTCTCCTCGACCCAGATCAAGGGTCTGACGGCCGATCAGCTGAAGGGTCTGTCGACGACGGACGTCGGCGAACTGGCTGACACTCAGGTCGCGGCCTTGTCCGCCGACCAGCTGAAAAATCTGTCCGCGACGAACGTCTCGGCCCTGAGCCAGACTCAGGTCGCGGCCCTGACCAACACGCAGGTCGCGGGTCTCACCACGACCCAGCTCAAGGGGCTGACCGTCACCGACATCGGGGAGCTGTCGGCCACCCAGGTCGGCGCTCTGACGACGGCTCAAGTCGGGGCCCTGGTTTCGACGCAGGTTCAGGGACTGTCGACGACCCAGATCGGCGGGCTCTCCTCCGCGCAAGTCGGCGCGCTGACCCCGACGAACCTTAGCCTGCTTGACGCCACCCAGCTCGGGACCCTGACGGGCACCCAGCTCAAGGGTCTGACGAACGCCCAGATGGCGGGTCTGACGACGACCAACGTCAGCAATCTGGCCGACACTCAGGTCGCCGCCCTTTCCTCGACCCAGCTCGGCGCCTTGACCGCGACGGGCTTCTCGACTCTCAACAGCACCCAGGTGGGCGCTCTGAGCGAGACCCAGGTGAAAGGGCTGACCACCACCCAGCTCAAAGGGTTGACCACCACCGACGTCAGCGAGTTGGCGACCACCCAGTTGGCGGCGCTGTCGACCGCGCAATTGGGCGCGCTGACGGCCACGAACCTGTCGGCGCTGGACGCGACCCAGACGGCGGCCTTGACCACGACCCAGATCAAGGGCCTCACAGCGGATCAGTTGAAGGGTCTGTCGACCACTGACATCGGTGAGTTGGCCGACACCCAGGTCGCCGCGCTGAGCGCGGATCAGATCAAGAATCTTTCGGCCACCAACATCTCGGCGCTCAGCCAGACCCAGGTCGCGGCGCTCAGCACCACCCAGATCAAGGGTCTGACCACGACCCAATTGCAGGGTCTGTCGACCACCGACATCAGCGAACTGGCCGACACCCAGATCGCCGCCCTGGCCACCTCGCAGATCTCCGCGCTGAGCCTCACCAATGTGAAGAGCCTCTCGGCCACGCAAGTCGGCGCTCTGAGCGCGGCGCAGGTGGGGGCTCTTTCGGCGACGAACTTCTCGGCGCTCGACGCGACCCAGGTCGGGGCGCTGAATGAAACGCAGATCAAGGGCCTCACCACCGCTCAGCTCGGCGGCCTGACGGTCACCGATATCGGCGAGCTTGCGACCACCCAACTGGCGGCGCTGGCCTCCACCCAGATCGGTGCGCTGAGCACCACCGCCTTCTCGGCCCTGGACGCCACCCAGACGGCCGCCCTGACCACGACCCAGATCAAGGGCCTCACTGCGACCCAGCTGAAGGGTCTGTCCACCACGGACGTGGGCGATCTTGGCGACACTCAGGTCGGCGCCCTGACTGCGACGCAGCTGGGCGCTCTGACGGCGACGGGCTTCTCGACCCTGAACCAGACCCAGGTGGCGGCCCTGTCCACGACCCAGGTCAAGGGGATCACGGCGGACCAGATCAAGGGCCTGACGACCACCGACATCGGCGAACTGGCCGACACCCAGGTGGCGGCGCT
>CAIQMJ010001171.1 GCA_903872875.1 uncultured Variovorax sp. | reverse complement strand
TGTTGTGCATCTTGTCTCCTGGTTCTCTGTGGCATTGGCATCGACTCTGGCACTGCAGGTCGGTCGCAAGGACGAGCTGCGGGACTCGGGCAACGCGCAAGCCCAAGTCGGCGCATTATTGTTAATCGGCTAACAATATGAGAGTTGGGGCGAACCCTGTGGTGCTCCGCCCAACCGCGGCGACAGCACCTCCACCTCCTCGCTGAACGTGGCCGAAGCGACACCCTGGCCCCAGACCTCGAGGAGCTGTGTTGCGTCGGCATGTCGCAGTTGTCGATGGCGTCCGGCACGCCCGAGAGCGTGCGGTGCAAGAGGCGCTTGTCTCAGGCCTTGTCCCGTTTCCGCGCATGGCGGAACACCTGCGCGGGCTCGATGAAGGCAAAGGCCCTGGTCTACACCGGCTCGCGTGGGTGGGCTCGAGGAACGACCTGTCCGGCTACTCGCAGGAGAGATCTCCCGAGGCGATATGCAAGTTTCGCTTGGGGGCAGGCCGTGCGGTGGGTGGGCGCGGCGGAACCAGCGTCCCGCATGGCGCGGGCCCATTTAGTGTTCCGGTGGGTCCGACGCTGGACATGGTGGTCGCTCGACAGGCGAAGGAAGATGCGTGTTTATGCGGATCGTGGCTGGGCTGGGGAACTCGTCGTATGTTGCTCGGTACACGAAAGCGCACAATCCACGATGCCGGAGACGGGCCCCTGACAACCTATCGAGCGACCATGATCTCTAGCCGAGCTTCACGTTGACGTTCTTGAGCTGCGTGAACTCCAGCAGCTCCTCCTTGGACTCCTCCCTGCCGACGCCAGACTGCTTGTAGCCGCCGAACGGCGCGCCAGGGATGTGCACCGAGCATTCGTTGACCCACACGTACCCTGACTGGATCCGCTTGGCAGCACGCAGGGCGGTGTTCAGACTCGTTGTCCACACCGAGGCCGTCAGCCCGAGCTCTGTGCCATTGACCTCGGCCAACATCCGGTCCTCGTCGTCCCAGGAAAACACCGAGAGCACGGGGCCGAAGATCTCCTCGCGCGCGATCCGCATGTCGGGCCGCACGCCCGTGAAGATGGTAGGCTCGAGGAACAGGCCGTCCTTCAGCTGCGCATCGCGCGCCGCGTGGCCGCCGGTCAGGAGCACGGCGCCCTCGTCGATGCCGGCCTGGATGTAGTGCAGCGCGCGCTCGTACTGGGCGCGGCTCGCCAGTGCACCCATCGTCGTGTCCAGGTGGGTCGCGATGCCGGGCCGGTGTTTGCGCGCCAGCTCCTCGGCCATGTGCTGCATGAATTCATCGTGGAGGGAGCGGTGCACGTACAGGCGGCTTGTGGAGCCGCACGACTGCCCGCACCACGTGAAGTTCATGCCGCGCACGGCCCCCTCCACCGCGCTGCGCAGGTCCGCGTCGGGATAGATGACCATCGCGTTCTTGCCGCCCAGCTCCAACAAGGTGCGCTTCATCGTGTCCGCGGCGGACCGCAGCACTGCCTTGCCGGCGCCGACGCTTCCGATCAGCGCGACGGCGGCCACATCCGGGTGCGCGGACAGCGCGGCACCCGTCTCGCGTCCGCCAGCGATGCAGTTCAGCACCCCCGGGGGGAACAGGCCGTCCAGGATCTCCATCAGCCGGATGGTCGACAGCGGCGCCTGTTCCGGCGGTTTGAGGATGACCGTGTTGCCCGCAGCGAGCGGCGCGGCGATCTTGCCTGCCGCGAACATGAACGGGTGGTTGAACGGGAAGATCCGTGCGACGGGGCCGAGCGGCTCCCTGAGCGTGTAGTTCAGCGCGCCGTTCGCGGTCGGGATGGTCTCGCCCTTGATCTCAAGCACCAGTCCCGCGAAATAGTCCAGCTGGGTGGCCGCGATCTCCGCGTCCATCTGCATGGCACGCACGGGATTGCCGCAGTTGGCGGCGTCCAGCAGCGCCAGTTCCCGCGAATGCAGCCGCACGCGGCGCGCGGCCTCCCGCAGCACCGCGGCGCGCTGCTGGGGTGCGGTCTCGGCCCAG
>CAIQMJ010001170.1 GCA_903872875.1 uncultured Variovorax sp. | reverse complement strand
CTGCGGCTCGATCATGCCGACCACCTTGCGGCGATCGGGCTTGTCGGCCATGGTCGCAAGGACGAGGTCGATGCGGCCCTGGTTCAGGAACTCCATGCGGTTGGCGGCGGTGACCGGCACCATCTCCAGCTTCACGCCAAGGCGCCTGGCCAGGTCGTTGGCCATGTCGATCTCCATGCCGACGATCGCCCCCGAGGCATCCAGGTAGGCCCAGGGCTTGTAGTCGGTCTTGACGCCGACGGCGAGCACGCCCGACGACTTGATCTTCGCCAGGGTGTCCTGGGCATGGGACGGAAGCGCGGCGCACGCGAGGACGACGCTCCAGACAACGGATGCGAACTTGATCACGATTCTTTCCTTCAGGGGTTGGGACAGGTTGAGAAAGCGGTTGGACTCACATGCCGATCAGGTCGGCCTTGTGCAACATGGCGCTGAACATGCGGATCGAGGCGACGTCGACCACGGTGCCGTCGACCTGGATCGCGCCTTCGCCGCGGGCCTGGGCCTCGGCATAGGCGGCGGCCAGGCGGCGTGCCCGGTCGACGTGCTGCTGGTCGGGCGTGAAGACATCCAGCGCCCAGGGGATCTGGGCCGGGTGCAGCGCCCATTTGCCGACACAGCCGAGCGTCATCGCGCGGCGGCAGTCTTCCTTGTAGAGGTCTTCGTTGCGGAAGTCGGCGAACGGGCCGTCGACCGCATCGATGCCGGCGGCGCGGCAGGCCATGACGAGCCGGAAGCGCGCGTAGTGCCAGATGTCGCCGGGGTAGGCGCCGACCTTGCCGTCCGGCGTGATGTGCGTGCCCATGGAGGCCGAGAAGTCGCCCATGCCGAACACCAGCGCCTCGAGCCGGTCGCAGGAGCGCGCGATGCTGTCGACGTTCTGCAGCGCCTCGACCTCCTCGATCAGGGCCTCCAGGCCGATGCGCCTGGTCAGGCCCAGCTTGAGCTCGAGCTGGCGCAGCAGCGTGTCCGCGAACAGGATGTCCGAGGCGCTGCGCACCTTTGTCATCATGATGGTGTCGAGGTTGCCATGGGCCGCCTCCACCACGTGGATGATGTCCTCGAAGGCGTAGGGCGTACCGAGGTCGTTGATGCGCACGCAGCGGGTCTTCTTGCCCCAGTCGAGCGTGTTGAGCGCGTGGATGACTTTCTTGCGCGCCTCGGCCTTCTGGCTCGGTGCAACGGCGTCCTCGAGGTCGAGGAACACATGGTCGGCCGCGGACGCAGCCGCCTTGGCCATCATTTTCTCGGAGGAGCCAGGCACGGCGAGCTGTACGCGGCGCAGCCGCTGGGGACGTGAAGTCATGTCGTGATCTCTTTGCTGATGGAAGAAGGGCGCGGGCCGATGGCCTGTTCGTCGCGCCAGCGTTCGATGTCGTGCGCGGCATAGCCGGCCTCGGCCAGGATCTCGTCGGTGTGCTCGCCCAGCAGCGGCGCACGGTGCCGGATCCGGCCCTGGGTCGCGCTCATCTTGACCGGCACGCCGGCCAGCCGCACCGGCTGCCGCATGCCCGGCTGCTCGACCTCGACGATCATTTCGCGCGCCACGAAATGCGGGTCGGCCACGATCTCGTCGACGTTGTAGACCGGCCCGAACGGCACCACGCCGCCCAGCACGCCGAGCAGTTCCTGCTTGGTGTGGCGCACGGTGAATTCGGTGACCAGCGCGATCAACGGCACCCGGTTCTCGTAGCGCAGCTGCCAGGTCGCGAAGCGCGGATCGGCGGGCAGTTCAGGCCGGTCGATGAGCCCGCACAGCGCAGCGAACATCGGGTCGTCGTGCGCGGCGATCGTGCACCAGCCGTCACGCGTCTCGAAGGTGCCGAAGGGGCAGAGAAAGGGGTGGTGGTTGCCCTGCGGCCCGGGCACCAGGCCGCCGTAGGCATGCTGGTGGATCACGCGCTCGCACAGCGCGAGCATGGAGTCGACCATGCTCACGTCGACGAACTGGCCCTGGCCGGTACGCCGCGCATGGTGCACCGCGCAGACGATGCCGAAGGCGCACATCATGGCCGGCACCAGGTCGCCGACGCCGGGACCGACCTTGGTGGGCTGGCCGTCGACCTCGCCGGTGATGGCCATGATGCCGCCGACCGCCTGGGCCACCACGTCGTAGGCGGGCCAGTCGCCATAGGGGCTGGGCAGCGTGCGCGCATCGCCGAAGCCACGGATGGCGGCGTAGACCAGGCGCGGGTTGATCTTGCGAAGCGCCTCGTACGACAGGCCGAAGCGCTCCATCACGCCCGAACGGTAGTTCTCGACGATGACGTCCGCACCTTCCACCAGCTTGAGCAGCGCATCGCGCGCCTCGGCATGCTTGAGGTTGATCGCGATCGACCGCTTGTTGCGGTTGACCGATGCGAAGTAGCCGGCATAGGCCTGCAGCGTGTCGTCCGCATGGAAGGGGCCGAAGGCGCGGGTGCTGTCACCGCCCAGCGGTTCGACCTTGATCACGTCGGCGCCCTGGTCGGCCAGCATCTGCGTGCAGTAGGGGCCGGCCAGGAAGTGGGTCATGTCGATGACGCGCAGGTCGTCGAGCGCGCCGGCCGGGACGACGGGTGGGATCAACGCTGGCCCCAATGGCTCTCGCGCTTGACCAGCGCGGTGCGCACGCATTCGAAGACCAGCACGCCGTCCTGGTTCACGCCCCAGTGCTTGAAGGTCACGATGCCGGCATCGGCCCGGTCCCCGTCTTCCTTGGCAACGACCTCCGAATAGGCATAAAGCGTGTCGCCCAGGAAGACCGAGGCCTTGAGCCGCAGGCCGGTGAGTCCGATTTCCGCCAACACGTTTTCCGCGGTGTCCTGGCTGGCCAGCCCGATCACCAATGCGGCCGTGATGCCGCCATAGGTGACGCGACGGCCGAACGGCGAACTCTTCATTGCATGCTCGTCGAAATGGCCGGGCGCCGAGTTCATCACCAGGTTGGTGAGCATGACGCTCTCGATGGCTTCGACGGTCTTGCCGCGGGCGTGGCGCATGACCTGCCCGACGGTGAGGGCCTCGAAGTAGCTGTGGCGCGAGGTGAGCGTGGCGATCTTCATCTCAGCCCCGCCCGAGGATGCTGTCGGAGATCACGCGCAGCTGGATCTCGGAAGTGCCTTCGAACACCTTGGTCAGCCGTGCGTCGCGCCAGTAGCGCTCGACCGCATGCATCTTGGTGTAGCCCGCACCGCCGTGGATCTGCAGCGCTTCGGACGTGACGCGCTCGCACATCTCGCTGGCCAGGTACTTGGCCATCGCGGCCTCGCGGTCGCAGCGTTGGCCGGAATCGATCTGGTCGGCCACGAAATGCGTGAGCTGGCGGCTGGCCTCGACCTCGGCCGCCATCTGCGCGATCTTGAAACGCGTGGCCTGGAAGTCGCTGATGCGCTTGCCGAACTGCTCGCGCTGCTGCGAGTATTCGATGGCGTCCTCGAGCCCCGCGCGTGCCACGCCGACGGCGCGCGCCGCCGTCTGGGCACGGGCGCATTCGAGGCCCTGCGTCGCATAGTAGAAGCCGCGGCCTTCCTCGCCGATCATG
>CAIQMJ010001169.1 GCA_903872875.1 uncultured Variovorax sp. | reverse complement strand
TCAGTTGGTAGAGCAGCGGATTGAAAATCCGCGTGTCGTTGGTTCGATTCCGACCCAGGCCACCAGCATTCATGCGCCCCAGCACCCTTTTCGGGTCCTGGGGCGTTTCTCATTTCGGCGGCGCCAGATGCCCATGGTGAGGCGCCGGACCGGCTTAGCCGTGCAACACACCACACATCCTGGCCAGTCTGGAAGATGGCGTCGGAGTCGAGCAACTGGGACACCAGTCGCAGGGGCCTTTCGTACCCGGTCACGCTTGAATCGAGCGCGCGACGCTCAACCTGGAGGCACTGTCCTGCAAGGTGCCGGCAGGCCTTGTCGATAGAGTCGATCGGATGAAATCCCTCCGCAGCCAGCTCGTTTTCTTCTGGGCTCTGCTGCTGGCCATCTGCATGGCCCTCGGGGTGATGATGGTCACGCTGTACCGCAGCAGCGCGGGCGCGCAGATCGCGGATGGACGGGCGGTGGCCGAGCAGTCGTGCCGCGCCATCGCCGCGCGCTATGTCAAGTCCGTGCCGGATCCGGCGCCGTCGGCGCCGCAACTCGATCTGCTCCAGGTTCTGCTGCAGCTGGTGCTCATCGAGGCGCCCCATGTCGAGGGCGGTATCTGGCAAAGCGCGGGCGGATTGCTCGCCTACGCCTACCCGACCTACGAGGGCAGTGGTGTGAAGCGCGACATCCCGGCCACCGAGCAGCCGCTGATCGTCGAGATGGCGCAACAGGCGGCGCGCACACAACAGCCGCAGACCGACGTGGTGCGGGGCACGCGCGAGGCGCTGATCGTCTCGTCCTGTCCGCTGGCGTCGCCCGGCCACGATCTTGCTGCCTGGACCATGACGCGGACGCATGCCGGTGCGCTCGCCGCGCAGACGAGCCTTCGCACCGGCCTCGGCATCCTGATGGGCGCGGTGCTGGTCTCGGGCATCTGGCTCGGCCTCATCCTGCTGCGCGGGCTGCGCCACGTGCGGCGCGTGGAAGCTCAGCTGTCTGCGGCCGGAGACGAAGCGATGCCCGTGCTGGCACGCACCGGCGTGCGCGAACTCGACCGGGTGATCGATGGCTTCAACCGCTATGGCGTTCGATTCGAGAAGAACCGTGAACACCTGCGCGAAGCGGCGCAGCGACAGAGCCGCGACCAGCGGCTGGCGGCGCTCGGGCGCATGACGGGCGGCATTGCCCACGAAATCCGCAACCCGATCGCCGCGATGCGCCTGAAAGCCGAGAACGCGCTGGCACTCGGCCCCGAACGCCAGGGCGAGGCGCTGCACGCCATCGTCGGTCAGATCGACCGTCTGGAAGGACTGGTGCAGAGCCTGCTCGCCCTGGTGCAGCCTGTTGCGCTTGCGCCGGTGCGCGTCGACTTGCCCGCGTGGCTGGCGGAGCGTGCCGCTGGCGTGCAGCGCCGCGCAAACGATGAAGTGGTCATGCTGCGTGTCGAGCCGGATGCACCCGCGGATGCGGTGTTCGACCCGGTCCACCTGGCGCGCGCGGTCGACAACCTGTTGGACAACGCACTGCGCCATGCACCGCGCGGCGGCAGGGTCGTGCTGGCCGCGGAGCGGGACGACGGCAGGCTGCGCATCCGCATCGACGACGATGGTCCCGGCGTGCCCGAAGCTTTTCGGTCGCAGCTCTTCGAACCTTTCGCCACCGGCCGTGCCGACGGCACCGGCCTGGGCCTGGCGCTTGCCCGGGAGGTCGCACTGGCACATGGTGGCGAGCTGCGCCATGTCGCCTTGCCGCGCGGCACGCGCTTCGAACTGGAACTCCCATGGCGCACCTTCTAGTCGTCGACGACGACACCGCCTTTCGCGAGACGCTGGCCGAAACACTGCAGGGCCTCGGCCACATGGCGACCGAGGTCAGCAGTGGGGCGGATGCGTTGGCCGCACTCCGTTCCGACCGCTTCGACGCCGTGTTCCTGGACCATCGCATGCCCGGCATGGACGGCCTCCAGACGCTCGCGGCCATGAAGGCGCAGCTCGCGCGCGTGCCGCCGGTGATCGTCCTGACCGCGTATGCGAGCGGTGGCAACACCATCGATGCGATGCGCCTGGGCGCCTTCGATCATCTGACCAAGCCGATCCGCCGCGACGCGGTGATCGAGGTGCTGGCCCG
>CAIQMJ010001168.1 GCA_903872875.1 uncultured Variovorax sp. | reverse complement strand
TAGATCGTTGACGAAACACGCGCCCAGAATCCCTTTCCCAAACTCAGTCCTGTTGAAACCGAATTCGAGCATGACGGCGTAGACAACTGCCATCGACGTGGTGGACAGCGCGATGCCGGCAAGCCAACTGGCCGGCCCGTCGAACCCTTCGCGGCGCCGCTTTTCCACGCGGTGCCCGCGATGTCCAGATGCGCCCACGGGAACTTGGCCGTGAACCGCTGCAGGAACTTGGCCGCCGTGATGGCACCACCCGCGCGGCCTCCGATGTTCGCCACGTCTGCGAAATTGGACTTCAGGCCCTCGGCGTACTCCTCGTCCAACGGCAGACGCCAGCAACGGTCCTGCGCGGCCTCGCCCGCGACCTCGAGTGCCTTGGCCAACGCGTCATCGCTCGAGAACAGTCCGCTGCGCACGCCGCCGAGCGCCACCACGCAGGCGCCGGTGAGCGTCGCGATGTCGACCACCGCTGCGGGCTCGAATCGCTCTGCGTAGGTCAGCGCGTCGCACAGGATCAGACGGCCTTCGGCGTCTGTGTTCAGCACCTCGATGGTCTGCCCGCTCATGCTGGTGACCACGTCACCGGGCTTGAGCGCATGGCCGTCGTTCATGTTCTCGCACGACGGTATCAGTCCGACCACGTTGATCGCCGGTTTGAGATCGCTCAGCGCACGGAACACGCCGAGCACGCTCGCCGCACCGCACATGTCGAATTTCATTTCGTCCATCTCGGCGGCCGGCTTCAGGGAAACACCGCCCGTGTCGAAGGTGATGCCCTTGCCGACCAGAACGACCGGGGCCTGCGACTTTGGTGCACCGTGATAGTGCAGCACGATGAAGCGCAGCGGCTCCGCCGAACCTTGCGCCACCGCAGCAAATGAGCCCATGCCCAACTTCGCGACTTCCTTGGGGCCTAGCACGTCGCACTTGATGCGAGGCAGCGAAGCCAGCGACTTGGCGGCGTCCGCGAGCATCGATGGGGTCGCATGGTTGGCAGGCCGGTTGCCCCATTCCTTGGCGAACTCTATGCCGGCAACCAGTGCGGCACCTTCGTCGAAGGCGTCGCTGACCACCGCAGCGGCCGGAACGCCGATCGCCAGGTGCCGGATGCTGCGGCCTTCGGCCTTGGGCTTCGTGGTCGTATAGACATAGCTGGCATCCGCTGCAGCGAGCACGGCGCAACGCACTGCGGCGGGCTCTGCAGCATCGACGAACAGGATGGCGACCTTTTTCGGCGCATGTGCCTTGATGGCGCCAACAGCTGCAGTCACCGCGGTGCGCACCGAGGCCGGCGTGCCGTCGGCTATCGACGCCAGCAGCACGCGCGGCGCTGCCACGCCGACCGGGCGATACAGCGAAAGCAATTTGCCGGCCTTGTCTGGCAGATCGCCAGCCTTGCGGGCGGCGGCGATCAACGGCGTCAGCGCGTCCTTGGACGAAACGGCGGCACCGGTAGGCGCACTGCCGACGAGCACGATCAGGACGTCAGCCTTTTCGCTGGCCGCCTGCGCGGTGGTGAGGGTCTTGAGTTGAAAGTCCATAATCCTTTTTTTCCCTCGTCCATGTTATTCCATTCCTCTCTACGCAAGGAGCTGTCCCGCAGCTTCGGTGCCACGCTGGTGGTACTGGTCACCATCGTGATGACGATGATGCTGATCCGCACGCTCGGCCTCGCATCGAAGGGCAGCGTCAACCCATCCGACGTGATGCTCGTCATGGCCTATACCGTGCTGGGCTACATGCCCACCATCCTGAGCCTGAGCCTGTTCATCTCCATCGTCGGCACGCTGTCCCGCATGTACCGCGACAGCGAAATGGTCATCTGGTTTGCCAGCGGCCGCGGCCTCGTCGACTTCGTCCAGCCGCTGTTCCGCTTCGCCTGGCCGGTTCTGATCCT
>CAIQMJ010001167.1 GCA_903872875.1 uncultured Variovorax sp. | reverse complement strand
CCTTCTTCTGCTGCGCACGCTCCTGCAGCGTCTTCATCGCCACGTCGAAGTCCTCGTTGCGCGCATAGCGCTCGTCGGCGTTGACGGTGGCGCTGTCCGGGATGATGTTGTTGACCGCGCCGCCCTTGATGATGGTCCAGTTGAAGCGCAGGCCCTTCGACTTGTCGTCGATGTCCATGGTGCGCAGCACCAGGTCCGCGGCCTCGACCACCGCGTTGATGCCCAGCTCGGGCGCCGCGCCCGCATGCGAGGCCTTGCCCTTGATGTTGGCCTGCACGTAGGCGATGCCCGAGGTACCGAGCGACAGGCTCTCGCGTTCGGCCGCGGTGGGCTCGAAGGACAGCACGTAGTCGGCCGCCTTCGCCTCTTCCTGGATCAGGTCGCGCGAGCCGAAGGAGCCCTTCTCCTCGTCGGTGTTGAACAGCACCGTGATCGAGCCGAACTCGCGGAAGCCGTAGGTCTTGAGCAGCTTCAGCGTGTGCAGGATGACCGCGTTGCCGCCCTTGTCGTCGGCGATGCCCGGACCGTAGGCCTTGTTGCCTTCGACGCGGAACGGCGCCTTCGCCAGCGTGCCCTTCAGGTACACGGTGTCCATGTGCGAGATCAGCAGCAGGTTCTTGCCGCCGCGGCCTTTCAGCTTGCCGACGATGTTGTCGCCGACCACGATGCCGGCCGACTTGTGGCGCGTCACCGCGAAGCCGAGCGACTTGAGCTCGCCCTCTAGGTAGTTGCCGGCCGCGGCCAGTCCTTCGGAATCGCCGGTGCCGGTTTCGATGTTGACCAGCGCTTCGAGCGTCTTCAGGACGGCCGGCTGCTCGGCCGTGGCCGCATCGAACAGCACGTTGTCGCGCTTCTGGGCGAAGGCCGCGGGCACGAGCAGCGCGGTGCCCAGGGCAGCGGCGAGCAGGGAAGAACGGGTGGAACGAGGAAAACGCAGATGCATGGAAACTCCGAGGGGAAAACAGGTCAGGGTCAGATCAGTTCGAGCGCGACGGCGGTGCCTTCGCCGCCGCCGATGCACAGCGTAGCGACGCCACGCTTCTTGCCCCGCGCCTTCAACGCGTGGATGAGCGTCACCATGATGCGCGCACCGCTGGCGCCGATCGGATGGCCCAGCGCACACGCACCGCCGTTGACGTTGACGATGTGGTGCGACACGTCCAGCTCGTGCATCAGCGCCATCGGCACGACCGCGAAGGCTTCGTTGACCTCCCAGAGGTCGACGTCCTTCACGGACCAGCCGGTCTTCTTGAACAGCTTGGCAACGGCACCGACCGGCGCGGTCGAGAACCACTCGGGCTGCTGCGCATGCGTCGCATGGCCAACGACGCGGGCGATCGGCTTCGCGCCGATCTTCCTCGCATGCGACTCGGTCATCATGACCAGCGCCGCGGCACCGTCGTTGATCGACGAGCTCGAGGCGGCGGTGATGGTACCGCCGTCCTTCTTGAAGGCGGGCTTGAGCTGCGGGATCTTGTCGAGCTTGACCTTGCCCGGACCTTCGTCGATCGAGATCACGGTCTCGCCACCGCGGCCCTTGACGGTGACGGGCGCGATCTCGTCCCGAAACGCACCGGACTCCGTGGCGGCCTTGGCGCGCTCGACGCTGGCGATCGCAAACGCGTCCTGCTGCTCACGCGTGAACCTGTACTTCGCGGCGCAGTCCTCGCCGAAGGTGCCCATCGAGCGGCCCGGCTGATAGGCGTCTTCCAGGCCGTCGAGCATCATGTGGTCGAAGATCCGGTCGTGGCCCATGCGGTAGCCGCCGCGGCCCTTGAGCATCAGGTAGGGCGCGTTGGTCATGCTCTCCATGCCACCGGCCACCAGCACATCGGCGCTGCCTGCGGCCAGCATGTCGTGCGCAAACATGGCGGCACGCATGCCCGAGCCACACATCTTGGACAAGGTCACCGCGCCTGCGCTGATGGGCAGGCCGCCCT
>CAIQMJ010001166.1 GCA_903872875.1 uncultured Variovorax sp. | reverse complement strand
TGTTCGATTCGACGATCGCCACCCGCTCCATCGGCTTCTCGCCCCAGCGGTGCTCGGTGAAGGTGCGCAGCATCCCGAGCGACATGCCCGGCCAGGCGAAGCACACGAGGTACTTCCAGAGCGGCATCTGGCACACGCCCATCACCCACCAGAGGATGACGGTGAGGCTCACCACATGCACGAGCCAGTGCCTCACGTTGGAATAGTCGCCCGACCGGACGCGTCCGGTCTCCTTGCGCGCGAGCCGCCACAACCGCAGGAAGGGTCCGAACACGAGCCGGAACCACAGCGTCTGGTTGAGCAGCGTGAGCCGGTGCTGGAAGCGGCTGGCCGGCGGCCATGTGCCCTGCATCTGGTAGTAGCTCTCGGTGTCGCGCTGCGGGTGCGTCATGTAGAAGTTGACGTGGTGCGTGCTGTGGCTCTTGTTGTAGATCGGGTAGGGCATCCACAGCCCGAGCGGCGGCCAGACGAAGGCGGTGCGCAGCCACGCCGGCCATTCGCGCATGCCGTGGATGCTCTCGTGCTGCAGCGAGAAGTGCCACTGCGTGACGTAGCCGCCGAGCACGAACAGCAGCAGCGTCGGGATCGACGCATGCCACCAGGTGAGCGCAAGCCACGACGCATACAGCGCCAGGCCGAGGAACACCGTGGGTATTTCATAGCGATGCCAGAACCTGGACAGCATGGTCTTCAGAGCTCCTCGAAGGTGGGGCCGGGCCGCGCGGCGATTTCCGCGAGCACGTCGTAGTCGCCAGCCTCGGGAACCGCGAAGTCGGCAAGCAACAAACGTTCCGTCTCCGCCCGCAGTTCAGGCGCCCGCACGGCCGCGCGGAGCGCCGCTCGCAGGCGTGCGAGCGCGGCGGGGTCGACGGCTGCCGTCGCAATGAAGGGCGGTATCGGCCGCGGGTCCGTCCGCGCGATCGTGCGCACCTGTGCCGCGAAGGCCGGGTCGTTGTGGCGCAGGAGGTCGTGGTAGTAGCTGTCGAGCGGGCCGACGTCAATGCGGCCATCGACCAACGCCTGGATCACGCCGCGGGCATGGATCAGGTCGCCCACGGCGTGGCTGTACAGCCGTTGGCCGCCGCGCGCCGCGCGCAGCGGCGCCAGGTGCGCACGCCAGGCCACGCCGCCCGACATCGAGTCGGCCAGGGTGTAGCCCACGATGCCGCCGAAGGTGTCTTCCAGCGACTGGAAGGGTGCGTCCGCACGCACCACGATGTCGCTGAAGTACACCGGCCGTCCGCCATAGCGCGCGGGCGACGGCACCGGCGCGGCGATCAGCGTGGGCTTCACCCCGCGCTGCGAATAGGGCAAGCCGCACATCATCGCCAGGCCCAGGTCAGGACGCGCCCACAACGCATTGAGCGGTGCGGGCGGGTCGTAGTCGATCACCTCCCAGCTCAGCCCTGCCTGCTGAAGTGTCCAGGCGAGCAGACGTTTCCAGTCGGCGCGTACCTGCGGCGTCGCCGAGTACATCCGGGCATTGGCCACCGGGTGCATGTCGGTCATGGTCAGCGGAAGCGCAGCGTCTGGCCGACACCCATGGCCTTCGCCTTGTCCAGCATCGCGCAGCCCAGCGCGATGTCCGACAGCGACAGTCCGCGGTGCCAGAACAGGTTGGTCTCGCCGTCGCTCTCGCGGCCCGGCTTCATGCCCGCGACGATCTGTCCGAGCTCGGCATGCAGCGTGGCTTCGGACAGCCTGCCGCTGTCGACGTGCGCACGCAGCGCACCGAAGGGGCCGGCCTTGGCCTGGCCCCAGTCGTCCATCACCATCTTGTCCATGATGTCGGTGAGCGACAGTTCGACCGCGCTGTTGGTGCCGTAGGGAATGACGCAGGCGCCCTTCTTGATCCATTCGGTCTTGAGCATCGGCTCGGGCTTCTCGAGGCGCGATGCCTCCACCACGATGTCGGCGCCGCGCACGCAGGACTCCCAGTCCTCGGTCACCGTGATCCTGACGCCCAGGTCCCGCTCCAGCTTCGCGGCGAACGCATCGCGGCTCTCCTTGCGGCGCGAGTGCACGCGGATCTCGTCGAAATCGAAGATCGAGTGCAGCAGGCGCACGTTCCAGTAGGCCGTGCCGCGCGCACCGATGTGGCCGAGGATCTTCGAATCCTTGCGCGCCAGGTACTTCGCGCCAATGGCCGTGACCGCGCCGGTGCGCATGTCGGTGATGTCGGACGCATCGATGATCGCCACCGGCATGCCGTTCTTCGGGTTGAAGAGATTGAGGATGGCCAGCTCCGACGGCAGGCCGATCTCGTAGTTGCGATAGAAGTCGCCCACCACCTTCACGCCCGCGATGCCCGTGACGCTCGCGTCACTCCCACTTCCGCCCAGCGTGCGGATATAGCCGCGCAGCACGTTGAAGTGGCCCGGGTAGTCCTTCTCGGGCACGAGGTGCATGCGCGGCTCGATCGTCGCCTCGCCGCGCGCCTGGGCGATCAGCCCCTGCTCGACGGCCGCGACGATCTCGGCATCGGTCATCGCCAGCTTCTGGACATCGGGGTGGTTGAGGTAGTGGAGATGGATCTCTGCGGTCGAGTCGGACATGTGGTTCAACCCCTGTTGATCATCGGAAGGTTCAGCGCATGCTTCTTCGCGGCCGCGACGGCGATGTCGTAGCCCGCGTCCGCATGGCGCATCACGCCGCTGGCCGGATCGTTCCACAACACGCGCTCGATGCGCTTCGCAGCAGCATCCGTGCCATCGCAGACGATCACCATGCCGGCGTGCTGCGAATAGCCCATGCCGACGCCGCCGCCGTGGTGCAGGCTGACCCAGGTCGCGCCGCCCGCCGTGTTGAGCAGCGCGTTGAGCAGCGGCCAGTCGCTGACCGCATCGGTGCCGTCCTTCATGGCCTCGGTCTCGCGGTTCGGGCTCGCG
>CAIQMJ010001165.1 GCA_903872875.1 uncultured Variovorax sp. | reverse complement strand
TCGTTCAAGCTCAAGAAGCTGCGCGTTGTGAACACGCCCGACATGTGGATACGCAAAGACAAGGCGTTCGAGCCGCTGGTGGACGTCGATGTCTTCTACACGGCTCAAGGCATCATTCGGGCTCGCGGCCGCCGATTCACCGATGACGAGTTGATCGAGCGGCTGCGCGGCCTCTACCGGGACCGCGGCTTTCTCTCAGGCATCGTGATAGACGAGTCGGAGGGGATGCCGTCCTCGTCCGCGTACACCCACCGGTTTGGCAGCTTGTTGCGAGCCTACCAGTTGGTGGGTTATCAGCCCGACCGGGACTATCGGTATCTGGAGGCCAACCGCTTTCTGAGACGCCTTCATCCGTGCATTGTGGCCACTGCGGAAGAGCGAGCTGCGGGGCTCGGCGGGCACATTTACCGTGACCCGGCCACCGACCTGCTCGATGTTAACCACGAGTTCAGCATCTCGATCGTTCTGGCACGCTGCCAGCAGAGCCCGCAGGGGGGCAACCGGTGGAAGATCAGGTTTGACGCGTCCTTGGCGCCCGACATCACCATAGCTATCCGGATGAGTCCAGGCAACGAAGCAGTAATGGACTACTACCTGCTTCCAGGGTGTGACTTCGCACGCGCAGGGATCAGCCTCGCGGATCGGAATGCAGCGGAAGTCGAGAGCTACCGGTTTGACACCCTGGATTACTTGTACGGGATGGCCGCACAGGTTCGCGTCAGGAGGATGGCATGAAGGCCGAACGCAACCGCGAGATTCGGATGATTCCGCTTGAACGGATCTACGTGTTGAATCCCCGAGAGCGAAACCAGGCAGAATTCCAGAAGATCGTCGAGAACATCAAGGCCATTGGCTTGAAGAAGCCGATCACCGTGACGCCGCGGCCTGGCGATGACGGCGCCGAGCGCTACCTTCTGATTTGTGGCGAAGGTCGCATGAAGGCATTCCAGAATCTGGGCGAGACCCGCATACCGGCACTGGTCGTCATGACGACCGACGATGACGCGTTTCTGATGAGCCTTGCGGAGAACCTCGCTCGTCGCAGGTATCGATCGCTGGAACTCTTGGGTGGGATCGGGTTGCTTCGGGAGCAGGGGTATTCGGCAAAGCAGATCGCCGACAAGACCGGCTTGTCTACCCAGTATGTCGTCGACATTTCGACACTGCTTGAGCGCGGCGAGGAGCGCTTGCTCGTGGCTGTCCAGTCCGAACGGATTCCTTTGAGTGTCGCTCTGGACATCGTCAAGGCGAACGATGACGATAAGTTGGTTCAGGCTGCGCTCCAGGGCGCTTATGAAACAGGGAACCTCCGGGGCAGGCAGTTGCTGGAAGCACGTCGATTGATTCAGGGCCGGCAGCAGCTTGGACGCTCGATGGCTCGCGGCGCTTCCCGAAAAGCGGCTGATGTGACCACGTCTAGTTTGATCCGCGCTTACCAAAAGGAAGTGCAGCGACAGAACTTGATGGTCAGGCGATCGTCCTTCGCTCAGGAGCGATTGCTCTTCGTTGCGGGAGCGCTCCGGCGGCTCATTACGGATGACAACTTCACCACGCTGTTGAGGGCAGAGGGCCTCGATAGCATGCCCAAGTATCTCGCCGACCGCATCGTGGCGATCAGGTTGACTCCGTGACAGGCGTTTCGTTGGGATTTCTCCCAAAGCCCATCTCAGTTCCGCTGGCAAACCTGCTTCCTTCGCGGTTATCCCCGCCCAACTTAGCCACGTCGCAGAAGTACAAGCAGATTCGAGCGTCCATCGAAGAGATCGGCATGATCGAACCGCTCTCGGTGGGACCGGTGGATCGCCACACTGGCCGACATATTGTGCTGGACGGACATACCAGGCTGTTGATTCTTCGAGAACTGTCGCACGCTGAGGCACCCTGTCTTGTGGCGATCGACGATGAATCCTATACGTACAACAATCGGGTCAACGGGCTGTCCACCGTGCAGGAGCACATGATGATTCGACGCGCGATCGATCGCGGTTTGCCGCCGGACAGGCTTGCGCTCGCACTCCACCTCGATCCGATCCGCATCACGCGCAAGCTCAACCAGCTTGACGGAATTTGCCCTGAAGCCATCGATCTTTTGAAGGATCAGCAGTTTTCCACAGAGGTCTTTGTGGCACTGCGCAGGATGAAGCCCACCCGTCAGGCAGAGTGCGCCGAACTGATGGTTTCGGCCAACAACGTCTCTGTCGTCTACGCGCGAGCTCTGCTTTCCGGCACGCCCCCGGAACGACTGGTCGCACCTAAAAATGTGAGGATCAAGGGCGTGAGCCAAGAGCAGCTAGGGCGCATGCAGAAGGAAATGACGGGCTTGCACGATCAGTACAAGATCGCAGAGCAGACATACGCCGAAGACACGCTCGATCTTGTCTTGGCGCGAGGCTATCTGACGAAGCTTTTGGACAACGAGCTCGTCTTCCGCTACCTCGAGAAGCATCACCCGGAGGTGTTGGAACAGTTCGTGAGCATCGGCCGGTCGAATGGGAGCGATGCCTAGTTGAGCGTCGTGCAGAGGCAGACCCGGAGGCATTCTCAGCGTAGTACCACGCTCGTCGTCATATTTGCCTTCGTTACTCCGTTTTCCGCTATCTCGGCTATCGCGGCATTGATCGGCTGGCTTGGCGCTCCGTGTGTTCGCCCTCGGTGGCCGCCACGACTCGACTCAGAAGCACGGCGGCGCATTGGCGGTCGGTGACGACACCCCCGAAGAAGTAGTTTCGCTACATCACGCCTTGGCCTGACGCAGCAGCTTGGGGCTTGCGGATGCACCCAATACCGCATGGACATCCAGCGACCCTCTTGGGTTCCTTCGATATCTTCCTTCTCTCCCCTCGGTTAAAGTAAAAAGAATGAGGCGTATATGAAGATCTTGATCGTTGACGATGAGCAGGTGGTTGCTGATCTGCTGTCCTCTGTGCTCAGCTTGCATTTCCCCGAGGCCTTGATCCGGGCCGTCTACGGAGGGGAAGAGGCTATTGTTGACGCCGTAGGGGAGCGCCCAGATGCTGCGATCTTCGATCTGGATAT
>CAIQMJ010001164.1 GCA_903872875.1 uncultured Variovorax sp. | reverse complement strand
TGGCGTGCAGCAGCAGATGCGCGCCGTCGCGCGCCAGGCGCCGCGCAATGGCGGCGCCCAATGCGCCACTGGCGCCGGTCACCAGCGCGCGTTTTCCGGACAGGCTCATGGGGCAGATCTCTCTTCAGGCAAAGGGGTGTTGAGCACGACCACGGCACGGCCTGCAGCCAGCGCCGCATTCGTCTCGTCGCTCACGTCGAATTCGTAGAGGACCTGGCGCGCGTCGCCCGACAGGCGCCGTGCGCGTACCTGCAGCGCGCCGATCACGCCGTCGAGCCGTGCGACGCCGAAGCGCACGTTGCGGGTGCTGGCCAGGAACCCGGCGGACGGCGGCTCGCCGTCGGGCGCGAGCAGGCCACCGTGCAAGGCCATCGCCTGTGCCGCGTATTCGATGGCTGCCGGCGCGAGCAGGCCGGTCGCGGTGCGCAGCGGATTGTCGGAAAGCCCGTGGCTGGTCGCGGTGCAATGAATCATCTCTGCGTCCCAGGCGACGAGCCGGCCGAGCAGGCACATGCGGCCTGCGTGGGGGATGCGCGCGGCGATGCCGGCGGCGTCGAGCGTTCTCGGCTGCGAGGAGGATGTCATGGCACAGGCCGGCGGTCAGCCACCAGCAGCACATTGGCGAAGGGCGTGCCCGCACTCATCGGGATGCTCTGCACGGAAAAGCCGAGCCGGTCGAGCAGCATCGTCCACTCGCGCAGCGGCCGTCCCCAGGTCGGCGACACGCGGTGGCCGCGCACACGCGTCACGGCATGGTCCACCCACTGGCTGATCGCAAAACCGCGTCGGCGGTCGGCGTCGCCGACGCGCAGCAGCAGGCGGCCCGTGCCCGGCGGCAGCGCGGCATGCACGCGGCGCAGCACGGCCTCCTGCGCGTCGAGGTCCACGTAGTGCAGCACGTCGAGGATCACGACCAGGTCGCTGGCCGGAAGCTCGGCACTGCACATGTCGCCGCAGACGAAGTTCGGCGTCGGCTGCAGGGCGCCGACCAGAGAACGCGCACGATCGACGTCGCGCGGCATCAGCTCGATCCCGGTGTAGTGTGCGGAGGCCGGCGTGCCGGCCCAGCCCGCCGGCCAGCGGCCCTGCGCCTGCATGGCCGCCATCGATGCCAGCAGGCTCGCAAGGAGTCCCTGCCCGCAGCCGATGTCGAGTACCCGGCGGCGTTCACGGCCGATCAGCCCTCGCTGGATCAGGCCGCGGAAGACCGGGTCGTAACCCAGCTTGCCGCGCGCGAAATGCCAGGCGAAACGGCCGGCACGCCGATACGGCGCGCTCGCCAGGTCATGCAATTGGCGCCAGGCGGCATGGTGGCGGATGTCGTGGAGAACGGTCATTCGTCGAAGGCCTCGGGCAATGTCACGGCTTGCAGTCCCGCCGCGGTGAACGCGCGCAGCAGCGGCGGCAGCACGTCGAGTATCACCGGCCGGTCGGCCACCGTGCGGGCGGCATTGCCGTCATGCAGCAGCAGGATGTCGCCGGCGGCCAACCCTCGGGTCAACCGGGCGAGCACCTTGGCTGCGTTGGTCTCGCGGGTATCGAAGCCACGCCGCGTCCAGCTCACCAGCCTCAGGCCCAGGCGGTGCAGCACGGGCTCGAGGAAGGGATTGCGCAGCCCCGCAGGCGCCCGGAAACAGGTCGGCAGCTCGCCGGTGGCATCGGCAAGCACCTGCTGCGCACGAACGATCTCGGTCTCGTAGCCGTGCGGGCCGAGCAGCGAGAAGTTGTGCCGATGGCGGGCCGTGTGATTCTGGATGCTGTGGCCGCGCGCCACGATCTCGCGCGCCAGCGCCGGATGGGCCGTTACGCGGTCGGCAATGCAGAAGAAGGTTGCACGATGTCCGGCGACATCGAGCATGTCGAGCACCCGCAGCGTGTCTTCGGGATCGGGGCCGTCGTCGATGGTCAGCGCGACCTCGCTCCGAAGCGCCGCGGCACGGGGAAGCCGCGTCACGTTCGGGCCCAGCAGGCGACTGCGCGGCAGCAGTCCGGCCACGGTGATCAGCACATGGTTGAGCACGACCGCGGCCAATGCCCAGGGCCAGGCGCCGGCCACCCAGAGTGCCGCGGCCAGTGCCACCGCATGCAGTGCCGCGCTGGCGACGAACAGCACCCTGACCCGCGACGGCAGCGGCACGGAGGACTTGGCGGCGCGCCCGGACATGGCCAGAGCTCCGTTCAGCGCGCCGGGCGGCGCATGAATGCCGCGGACAGCAGCAGCGCCAGCAATGCACCGGGCGCGACGACGCGTCCGATCGCCGACAGTGCCGGTATGTCGGAGATCGCGATCAGTCCGAAGGACACCACGGTCGTCAGATTGGCGAGCATCAGCGAAGCGAGCGTGTCCTCGTCCGCACGACCGGTCGCCTGGAGCTGGTCGAAGAACAGCGCATAGTTGGAGCCCACCGCGACGATCAGCAGCAGCCCGACCAGATGCAGGATGCCCAGCGGGACATGCAGTACGGCCATGCCGCCCAGCGTCAGCACCACCGCCAGCACGAGCGGCTGGCAGACCGACAGCAGCCGTCGCCATGAACGCAGGTACAGGCCGAGCAGCGCCGCCACTGCGAGAGCGCCGGCCAGCACCTGCACGAAGGCCTCGTGCAGATAGCGCGAATAAAGGCTGCCGAGTTCGCGGCCGATGTCGACGACCTGCACCTCCGGCAGCGGTGCGAGTTCGGCCGCCAGGCGTGCCGGATCGAAACGTTCCGACGGATGCAGTGCGATCAGCGCCGCCCAGCCGCCGCCCGGCCGCTCGAACAGCAAGGCATTGATCACCGGCGCGAGCGGACCGTCCTTCAGATCGGCGCGCACGATCGGCGCGAGGCCGCGGGCAGTGTCGACGGCCGCGACGAAGGGTTCGAGGCGCGCCGCCGGCAACGGACCGTTGGCCGTCGCCTCCGCGAGCCGCGTCCGCAGCGTCTGCGCGTCTGGCAGGCTGGCCAGGCGCGCGCGCTGCATCGCAACGCTCGGCAGCATGCGCGTGACCGTCTCGAAGCCCAGCAGTTGCCCTTCGGACACCAGCGCTTCGAGCTTCGCGCTGGCGGCCTCGGCACCGCGCAGCACGCCCTGCTCGTCGGCCGACTGCACCACCACCAGCGTGCCGCCATCGCTCGCGCCGATGTCGCCACGCAGGCTGGCGTCGAGATCCTGCGAGGCCTTGGAGATCGGACTCATCGACGACAGCGTGGCGCGCCACAGATCGCCGCCCTGCCAGGCGATTAGCCCGACGGCCGCAATGCCGAGCGCCATGAACACGAGCCGCAAGCGCGGCATGGCCAGCACGATGCCGCCGGCCAGGCGCGCCATCTGGCGCCGCATGCCCATGCCGGTGGCGCCGTCCGGCGCCAGCATCGGCAAGCCATGACGGGTGGCCAGCGCTGCGGCCACCAGGCCGGCGATCGAGAACACGCCCAACTGCGCCAGTCCGGGAAAGCCGGAGAACAACAACGCGGCAAAGCCGCAGACCGACGTCAGCAGGCCGAGCCGCACGGTCGGCCAGTTGAGTTCGCGCCAGCGCTGCCAGCCGGTGCCACGCACCGCACCGGGCGCGGTCTGGCGCGCCTGGATGAGGTAATAGATCGCGTAGTCGACCGTCTCGCCGATCAGCGTGCTGCCGAAGCCCATGGTCAGCCCGTGGACGGAGCCGAACACCAGCGCGACTGCGGCCGTGCCGGCGACCACCCCGGTCAGCACCGGCAGCAGGGCAATCACCAGCGCGCGCGGCGATGCGAAAGCCAGCAGCAGAAGCCCGCCCATCACGAACGCGCCCACGGCGGCGAGCTGGATCGCCTCGCCCTTGATCTGGTCGCGGCTCTGCACCGAGAACACCGGCGTGCCGCTCAACAGCAGCCGCGGCGCGGCAGCGCCCAGCGAACGCGTTGCGCGCTCGTATTCGGTCTCGATCCGTGCCACCGCGGCGGACTGCGCGTCGATGTCGCTGCCCGACGCACGCGTGGTCGCGAGGAGCAGCGCCCGCGGCTGGCTTCGCGACACCCAGACGCCCTCTTCCGTGCGCGGCGAGGTCGCCGGAATCATCCCTTCGGCGATGCGCTGCGTTTCGCCGGTCGGATCGCGTTCGAGCAGCGGCTTGACGATGTTGCCGGCCGGTGTGCCCAGCATCGACAGGGTTTCGTCGATCGCGTCGCGCAAGCCGTCGACCGTGAAGCGCGCGGGCGTCACGTCCGGCGACAGCTGGTAGCGGTGGTCGAAGACGAAGGTGCCGGCTTCCTGCAGATCGCTGTGGTCGCCGTTCTGCACCTGCTCGAAGAGGCCGCTGGCGCGCATCGCCTTGCCGAGCGCACGCGAGATATCGGCGCGCTGCGCTGCATCGCGTCCGGATTCGAGCCCGATCATCAGCGTGCGCGACGCCACGCCGCTCTGCAACTGCTCGATCAGCACGCGCTGCCGCGCATCCGGGCTGGCCGGCAGAAAGGCCGACAGGTCGGCGCTGAACTGCGTGCGCGCGATCACGGCGGCACCCGCAAGAACCAGCGCCAGCCAGATCAGCAGCACCACCGAACGGCGGCCGCGGCTCGGGGCTGCGCTCATCGCGTCGGAACGATGGTCATGACGGAGCGGTCGCCGCCGCGGAACGCCATCTCGATGCCCAGCACTTCGCCTGCGCGGCCGACCAGCCGCAACGCGGTGATCTGCGACGACAGCCGGCCGTCGATCGGCGACAGGTCGAGCGCCCATTCCGTCGCCGAGCCCGTGACCTGGATGCTGAAGTAGCGCTGCAGCACCGATGCATTGCCTGCCAGCGTGGCACGCATCGCCTCGACCAGGCCGAGCAGTTCGGGCACGCTGTCGAGCGGCATCGTGCGCGTACGGCCGCTGCGCGACAAAGTGAGCGTGTTGCCGTCCACCGCCATGGTCTCGGGCCGCGGCGACAGCGTGCGCCGCACCAGCTGGTCCGGCGCGGTGAAGCTCAGCGTGCCGCTCGCGGCCAGCGGGCCGTCGACACCACGCACGTAGCGCTGTTCCGTGAAGCTGGCCCCGCCCTGCTTCTGCTTCGAGAGAAGGCCCATCAGCTCGGGCATGTCGAATGCCCACGCAGGCGCCGCGGCACACAGCAGCGCGAGCAGCAGGACGCGCGCGCGGCCAAGGCCGAGGACAGCCGCCAACCGGTGGAGCACGCTGGCCTCAGCGCGCGTCTTCGAGCCAGAAATCATGGAAATTGAACCAGTTGTAGGGGTACGCGCGGCAGAGGGATTCCAGCCGCCCGACATAGGCTTCGAGCGCCTCGCGGATCAGGCGTTCCCGCTCTGCTGCATCGGCCGGCCGCTCGCTGAAATCGGCCAGCGGCTCGAAGCGGACATCGTATCGGTTGCCGCCGACGTACATCCCCGACATGAAGAACACCTTGCGGCGCAGCAGCGCGGCCAGCCGGAACGGCCCGTCGTTGAAGGTCGCGGGATGGCCAAGAAAAGGCAGCGTGATGCTGTTGCCGCGCTGCTGCACGGGAGCGTCCTCGGCCGCCGGCAGCGTACGGTCGGCCAGCAGGCCGCCAAGGCCGCCGGCGTCGAGCCAGTCGCGCAGCGCGAGCATCGAGTTCGGACGCCCGAGCGGAATCACGTGCGGTCGCAGTTCGGGCAGCGCGAGCGCATTCAGCACCGAGACGATGCGTTGCGCGTTGTCGGTGAACATCAGCATCGCGAGCCGCAGCGTGCCGTGGCCGGGGCGGTGCTGGCGGCACGCACCGAGCGCCTCGAAGCTGCCGACATGCGCGCCCATCAGGAAGGCGCCGCGGCCACTGTCGACCTCGGCCTCGACCGGCTCGTTGCCGCTCATGCGCACGTCGAACAGGTCCATCCGTCCGCGCAGGAAATAGATGCGGTCGAGCACCGTCGATGCGAAGGCATGCAGCAGCCGGTAGCCATCGCCCCAGCCGGCCTGCGGGCCGATCGCGCGGAACAGGTAGCGCTTGATGTTGCGGCGCGGCGTCGGCAGCATCAGCAGGAAATAGAGGCTGATCGGCACCAGCAACAGGCGCGCCGCACGCCGGCCCAACGTGAGCGCGATCCAGGCGATCACGCGCAGCGCGAACATGTTGCTGCGCTCGGGCGTGCGCGACCAGTCGGCCTGGGCCTTGGTACCGGCGGCGGCCCCAGACCTGGCGCCGGCCTCGGCAGATGACCCGGAGTCGTCGAACTGCTTTCTCACGGCGCGCCCCCCGCGGGGGTCCAGCGTCCGCTGGCGCAGACGACGTCGCCGCAGCGCACCTCGAAGCGCACGCCGCGCGCCGCGCCGGCTTCAGGCGACAGCGCGATTGCGAGCTCGGCGCCCGGACGCACCGGTGCAAGAAACTTCACCGCAGCCAGCGTCGGCATGGCGCCCAACCGCGCGGCGATGGCCGGCGCGCCATGCGCCGCCGCGAGCACTTCGGACAGAAGCAAGGCGCCGGGCAGCAGCGGCTGACCAGGGAAATGGCCGTCGAAAGCCGGATGGTCGACCGGCACCACGTGCGTGACCTGGACCGGCGTGTCGTCGGCCGCGAACTGCGCCAGCGCGAATTCGCGCAGCCGGCGCGCGGTCAGCTTGCCGGTGCCCTCGCGCGGCAGCGACGCCACCTGCACCACGCGACGCGGCACGAAGACAGCCTCGAGCCGCAGGCGCAGCGCCGCGATCACGTCCGCTGCGGCCAGGGTCGGTGCAACGACGAAGGCGATCGGCCGCACCACGCCATCGGTCACATCGTCGGGCAGCCAGAAGGCGCCGTCGTCGACACCGGGAATGCTGTTCAGGTGGTAGTTGAGATGCGCGAGCGAACTGCGCCGCCCGGCCACATGGATCAGGTCGTTCGATCGGCCGAGCAGCTTGAAGCGGCGGTCGTCGAGCAACTCGAGCACGTCGGCCATCGCCATCGGCTCGGGCATGAAGTCGCCGGAGAAGACGAAGCGATCGGCGCCGTCGGCGCCTGGCTCGGCGTGCACGCGGATGTCGCCGAAGTTCTCCCAGACCTCGCTCTCGGACGGCCGGCGATGCGCCAGCTGGCCGGTTTCCGTGCTGCCGTAGATCTCGATCAGCACGCCGCCGGTCGCCTGCTCGGCCTGCGCGGCGAGCTGCGGCGACAGCGGCGCGGTGGCCGACAGGATCAGCTCGACCGGCGGTAACGCAAGGCCCGACAGCAATAGCGTCTTCAAGTGAAAGGGCGTGGTGACCAGCGCGCGCGGCTGCGGCACCGATTCGAGCGCGGCGACGATGTCGGCCGGATAGAACGGCCGGCCGCTGTCGAAGGCAGCGCCACCGAGCAGCGCCAGCAGCACCGTCGACTCGAGCCCGTAGCTGTGCTGCACCGGTACCGTGGCGACCAGCGTGATGCCGGCCATCGACGCGCGGCCAAGTCGGCGTGCGAGCGGCCCGGCCGCAGCGGCGACATCGCCGACCAGCGTTTGCCAGGTCTTGGCGTGCGGCTGCGGCAGGCCGGTCGAGCCCGAGGTCAACAGGCTGGCAGCATGCAGATGGCCGTCGACCATCGGCACGGCCTGCGGCGGCGTGTCGGCATGGTCGCGCGGCGTCACGAGAACCTTGGGCAGGCCGGGCGTCGGCAGCGTCGGCTCGTCGGTCACTGCAAACACCTGGCCGGCCGGATCGCAGAGACGCGCCAGCGTGTCGGGCCGCGCGTCTGGCGGCAGCAGGCTCGCCTGGCCGCGCAGCATCGCGGCATACAGCGCCACCGAAAACGCATAGCGGTCGCCGCAGAGATTGACGACCGGGCCCTGCGCCAGCATCAGCGGCGCCTGCTCGGCCACGTCGGCCAGGAAGTCGTGCCCACTGATCGGCACGCCGTGGCGCCAGGCCAGTGGCGCGGCCAGGTCACGCGCAGCCAGCAGCGGATGACGGGTCGGGACCTGCGTCACGCGCCGCTCCGGCCAGGGGTATCGTCCGCGCGGTTGCCTTCGTAGACAGCGCGGAACGCATCGATGAGCCGCGTGCGTTCGAATTCCGGATGGATGCGGTAGCGCAGCAGATGTTCACCGACGAACAGCGCCACGGCCGACACCGGCGTGAACAGGTTTGCGAACACCGACCAGACGCCGAACGGCAGCAGTGCATAGATTGCGATCGACGCGACCACCATGCCTGCGAAATAGACCGTCCAGATGCGCGTGAGCAACGTCGTGTAGTCACGCATTCCCGGCGACAGCGAATGGATGCGCTGCGCGAACTGACCGATCAGCGACAGCCGGTCGGCGCGCAAGGTGCCGCCGAACCAGCAGCACAGCACGGCATGGATGCCGGCGTGCTGCAGCACATAGAGACGGTCGGGGTTGCCCGCATCGCCGCGCAGCACCAGCACGAACCCGATGACGCCGAGCGCCACTGTGACGACCATGCCGGGCTTGCCGAAACGCGCGCCCATCAGGCCGAACACGCTGAGCCACATGGGGCCCAACAGCGCCGCCACGGCCCATGGCGCGTCAGCGTGCCAGACCATCATCCAGTGCGACAGCCCGGCGTAGGCGCCGCCCGCCAGGAGCAGAAGCGCAATGCGCCAGCGCGACATCAGCCCGGACTGCGGTTCTGCGCGACGTGCACCGCGAGGCTGCGCAGCGACTGGAAGATCTGCTGATTGCGCTCGTCGTCCGAACGCAGCTGGAAGCCGTAGCGACGGGACACTTCGAGAGCGACTTCGAGGATGTCGATGGAATCGAGGCCGAGCCCGTCACCGTACAGCGGCGCGGTCGGGGCGATCTCGGCGGGCGCGACTTCGAGATTCAGCGATTCGACCAGCAGCACGGCCAGCTCCTGTTCGAGCGGTGTCTGTTCGGAGGCATCGCCGGCGGCGGAAATGGGGGGCTGGGCGGTCGATGACACAGGGACTCCTGGGCTTTTGGGGAAGGTCGCGTAGGGCGGCGGATTATAGAAGGCCGCCTTGGATAGACTGGCCGCCTTCCCACGACCGAACCCACCATGGCCGACCCTCTCCTGATTGCCCGCCACGACTCCATCGAGTGTTTTCTGCTGCCGGCGCTCGCCAACCGGCACGGTTTGATCACCGGCGCCACCGGCACCGGCAAGACCGTGACGCTGCAGACGCTGGCCGAACGGCTCTCGCACATCGGCGTGCCGGTCTTCATGGCCGATGTCAAGGGCGACCTGACCGGGATCAGCCAACCGGGCCGCATCGGCGACAAGCTGGCCGCCACGCTGAAGGAACGCGGGATCGAGCCGCCGGAACCGTCGGCCTGCCCGGTGACGCTGTGGGACGTGTTCGGCGAACAAGGGCATCCGGTGCGCGCCACCGTGTCCGACATGGGGCCGCTGCTGCTGGCCCGCATGCTCGACCTGAACGATACGCAGGCCGGCGTGCTGAACCTGGTCTTCAAGATCGCCGACGACAACGGCCTGCTGCTGCTCGACCTGAAGGACCTGCGCGCGATGCTGCAGCACGTCGGCGAGAACGCGAGCCAGTTCACCACCGAGTACGGCAACATCAGCGCCGCCAGCGTGGGCGCGATCCAGCGCGGCCTGCTGCAGATCGAGACCCAGGGCGGTGACAGGTTCTTCGGCGAGCCGATGCTCAACATCGCCGACTTCATGCAGACCGTGTCGGGCCGGGGCGTGATCAACATCCTGGCCGCCGACAAGCTGATGAACGCGCCGCGCCTGTACGCGACCTTCCTGCTGTGGATGCTGTCGGAACTGTTCGAGCAACTGCCCGAGATCGGCGACCCGGAGCAGCCGAAGCTGGCCTTCTTCTTCGACGAGGCGCACCTGCTGTTCAAGGACGCGCCCAGGGCGCTGGTGGAGCGCATCGAGCTCGTGGTGCGACTGGTGCGCTCCAAGGGGGTCGGCGTGTACTTCGTCACGCAGAACCCGCTCGACATTCCGGACACGGTGCTGGCGCAATTGGGCAACCGCGTACAGCATGCGCTGCGCGCCTTCACACCGCGCGACCAGAAGGCCGTGAAGGCGACCGCGACCACGATGCGGCCCAAGCCAGGCCTGGACATCGAGGCGGCCATCACGGAGCTGGCGGTCGGCGAAGCGCTGGTCAGCCTGCTCGACGAGAAAGGCCGGCCCAGCGTGACCGAGCGCGTCTTCGTGCTGCCGCCTGCCAGCCAGCTCGGCCCGATCACGCCGGGGCAGCGCCAGCAACTGATCGCCGGCTCGCTGGTGGCGGGCGTCTATGAAAAGGCGGTCGATCGCGAATCGGCCTACGAGAAGCTCAAGGGCCGCGCCGAGACCGCGCCCACGGCGCCCACGACGATCGCGACCGGAAAGGCCGGCAGCAAGGCCGGCGCGCCAGCCGTTGACGAATCCGGCGGCGGGCTGATGGGCGGGCTCAACGAGATCCTGTTCGGCTCGACCGGCCCGCGCGGCGGCAAGCGCGACGGCCTGGCGCAGACCATGGCCAAGTCGGCGGTACGGACCATCGGCACGAATGTCGGCAGGGAGATCCTGCGCGGGGTGCTGGGCGGGATCTTCGGCGCCAAGAGCCGACGCTGAACGGCGTCGACCCGAGATGCCGTGCGGCGACATGGCGCCGCTGTCAGCTCAGGGCGCCTTCGGAATCGCCAGCCCGGCGATCACCGCCGGACGCGCCACGAAGGCGTCCAGCGCGCGCTTCACATGGGGGAAATCGCCGAAGCCGACCAGGTCGCCGGCCTCGTAGAAACCGACCAGGTTGCGGATCCACGGAAAGCTCGCGATGTCGGCGATGCTGTAGTCGTCGCCCAGGATCCACGCGCGATCGGCGAGCCGGCCGTTCAGCACGCCCAACAGGCGCTTCGACTCGGCCACGTAGCGGTCGCGCGGTCGCTTGTCCTCATAGGCCTTGCCTGCGAACTTGTGGAAGAAACCCAGCTGGCCGAACATCGGACCGAGGCCGCCCACCTGGAACATGACCCACTGGAGCGCCTCGTAGCGGCCGGCGGCGCCCTTTGGCATGAGCTTGCCCGTCTTCTCCGCCAGGTACAACAGGATCGCGCCCGATTCGAACAGCGCGAAAGGCTTGCCGTCCGGCCCGTTCGGGTCGAGGATGGCCGGAATCTTGTTGTTCGGATTGAGCGAGAGGAATTCGGGCGACATCTGATCGTTGCTGTCGAACGCGACGCGGTGCACCTCATAGGGCACGCCGGTCTCCTCCAGCATGATCGACACCTTGACGCCGTTGGGGGTGGGCAGCGAATAGAGCTGCAGGCGGTCGGGCTGGAGGGCGGGCCACTTGCGCGTGATGGGGAAGGCAGAAAGATCGGTCATGGGCGGAATCCTAGCGCGGCGGCGCAGACGGCGTGCGGCTGGGGTCGCCCCTCGAACCGAAGACAGGAAGCGGTCAGGTAGGCCGACCTAGGCTCCGTCGCGCCGTCCGAACATGCCAGCCTTGCCCTTCGACTCCGCCGCCCCCACCATGCCATCGCGCGCCGACGGACGAGCGTGTATCGCCTGGGGCGGCGAGATCGACCTCGGCGGCCGTCTGCACACCTATCTGCGAGCGCCTGGCGGCCCGCGACAGGTGCTCGGCGACATCGCCGCCCTGCGCACGACCGATCTGCGCATCGCCAGCCTGGCCTGCGTCATCGCCACACAGGGAGAACCGTGCGCTGACAAGGGCGAAAGCGCCCCCCTCTACCGCCGAGCTCGCCCCGAGATGTCCGCCGTGCTGACCGAGGCCGGCATCGACCTCGTGGCGACGGCCAACGGCCACAGCGGCGACTACGGCGCCGACGCCCTGCTGGAGCATCTCCACAACCTGCAGCAGTGCGGCATCGGCGCGGCCGGCAGCGGTCACACGCCGGAAGCGGCCTTTGCACCGGCGGTGCGCACGGTCAACGGTGTGCGCATCGCGCTGTTCTCGGTCGACGCCACGCAGCCGCGCTTCGCGGCCATGGCCGATCGGCCCGGCCATGCCTGGCTGCCGCCGAACGCGCCGGAGATCTGGCGCGAGATCATGACGCCGCTGATCGAGGCCGCACGTCGGCGCGCCCACATCGTGCTGGTGACGGCGCATTGGACGCGGTGCCCCGCACCGGCGCCCGAGGCTCACACGGTCGCGCTCGCACAGGCCTTGATCGATGCCGGCGCCGATGCGGTGCTCGGCGCTTCGGCCCACGCCTCGCGCGGCGTGGCGCGCCATCGCGGCCGGCCGATCCTGTTCGACGCGGGTGCCCTGCGCTGTGAGCCGGCCGGGGACGGTTCGGGCGACAACGGCTTGTTCACGCTCGACGTCACGCCGTACGGCGTCGAACGGGTGATGTTCCATCCCATCCGCATCGAGGCCGACCGCAGCATGCAACGCCCGGCCGCCGAGGCCACGGCCGTGTCGCAGCGCCTCATGGCGCAGTGCGAAGCGCTTGGCACGTCAGCGAGCGTCGAGCCCGGTGGCGCCTGCGTCGTCCGGCTGGCCCCACCCCGGCGATCGCTGCAGCCCACCATCGGGCCGAGGGCGCCGCGCGTGCCGCCGCTGGCGGAACGCGCGCCGGCTCGCCGTCTGCCTGCACTCGCCGACGCCCGCGCCGAATGGACGGTCGACCGCGTTCCGGCGGATGCATGCATCGCACCGGTCCGGATCGGTCCGCTCCGGCTGCTCGGTCTTCGCTGCACGCCGGATGCGCTGGACCGTCGGCAGACGCTCTGGGTCGACGCGTACTGGCGCGCCGATGCGCCCATCGGCGGCGACCTGCGCGTGCAGGTTCGCGCGATCCCCACGCTGAGTGACCGCATGCCGCCCTGGGGTGACGCGAGCGACCACGACCCGTGCGACTGGATGTGGCCGACCAGCCGCTGGCAGCCCGGTGTCGTCTACCGCGACCGTTGCGGCGTTCGTCCGCCGTCCGTCCTCCTGGTCAGCGACGTGCTGCGCATCGAAGTGCGGGTCGTTGGCGATGGCTGCGTGTCGGCACCGGTCATGCTGCCGGTCTGGCATCGGCTGCAGCTGTCGCCTGGGCCGCGCGGCAAGCAGATCGACCTGCCACTGCTGTCGCAGGAAGGCCGACCGGTCAGGACGTGGGACGCCGATCAGCTGGCGAAGATCACGGGTGGGCGTTGGCTGGTCAGGCCCGGCCCGGAGTGGTTCGTGCGCTCGGTCGTGCGCGGCCCCTCCCACGTCGCCATGCGCACCGGGCCGACGCTCTTCGTTGCGGCGACGGCACGCAACGTGGAGGCGCACGAGAACTACAGCAAGCCGCGCAATCACGCCTGGGACCACCACGACCTGCTGGCCGGCCTGCAGCCTTGCCTGGCGGGTGCCATCGTGCAGCACGTGCCGGATGGCCTGTCCGCCGACTTTCCGCTGCTGCAGGTCGAAGACCCGATCGGCGCGCTCATCGCGCTGGGTCATGCGGCCCGCGACCGCTTCCGCGGGAAGGTCGTCGCCGTGACCGGCACGGCAGGCAAGTCCTCGACCGTCGCCACGCTCGCGCACCTGCTGCCACCCTCCTCGCGGGTGCTCGCCACCATCGACAACTACAACTCGCGCGTCGGCGTGCCGGCCATGCTCGCCAGCCTGGCCGAGGACGACGACGTCTGCGTGCTGGAGATGGCACAGAGCGCGCTCTGGATGTCGAAGGGGCCGATCTCGCTCATGGCCCGCCCGCACGTCGGCATCGTGACCGAGATCGCGCTGTCGCAGACCGGCACGGTGCACACGCTCGATGACACGGCCAGCATCAAGTCCCGCATCTTCCAGGGGCTGGTGCTCGGCGGGGTCGCGGTCTTCGGCGAGCACATCCCCAGCTTCGAGCGGGTGAGAGACGCTGCCGCGCGCTGGGCGACGGACCGCCTGATCGTCGGAACCTCGGCGAAGGCCGACGTGCGCATCATCGACATGCGACCCACAGCGGCCGGCTGCCGGGTGCGGCTGTCGGTCTGCGGCACACCGATCGATGCACTGTTTCCGGTGGCGAGCGCGGGCCTGGTGCGCAATGCCGCGATGGCGCTCGCCGCCGTCCACGCCATGGACTTCGACGTGCGGGATGCAGCAGAGCGCATGGCATCGACCAGGCTGCCGCGCGGCGTGCTGGAGCGCTCCGGCCTTCACACCCGCAACGGCATGGCAGTGACGCTCATCGACGACAGCTGGAACGCGGAGGTGCTGTCGATGATCAACGCCTTCGACTATGCGAGCCGTTACGAGGCGCCGGCCGCCACGGTGCAGCGGCGCATCGCCGTGCTCGGCCGCATCGTGAATCTCGGCCAGGATGCCGAAGCCATGCACCGCAGTCTCGCGGAGCCGTTGCTGGCGTCACGCATCGAATGGGTGCTGACCCACGGCGACGAGATGCGCTGGCTGCGCGAAGCGCTGCCGCCCGATCGGTTGGGACCGCACTTCGACACGGCCGAAGCGTTGGTGCGCTACCTCGCCGACGAACTGCGCGACGGCGATCTGGTTCTGGTCAAGGGCGACCGCGTGCAGTCCGACTTCGGCGACATCGGACGGCGACTGCGCATGCTCTGACCATCCGCAGGGAACGCAATGAGAATCGGCGGAATGCGCCACACCCTCCTTCGCGCGTTGCTCGCCCTACTTCTGGCCGGCCCGGCTGCGGCCCCTGCACCGGCCCAACAGGCCGTGCCGTCCGACGCTCCGCTGCCCTGGAACCAGCCGCCCGACCGCGCGGCCTGCCCCGACCAGACCGGCTACCTCTGGCTCGACCGGCTCCAGAAACCGGCCTGCATCCGCTACTTCAGCGGCGGCACGCTGTACGGCGCACCGCTCGCGATCATCCAGTTCTCGGGCGACCGCGACGACGTGATGAGGCTGCCGCCCGAGCGCATCCCGAAGAACACGACCGCGGACCGCACGCGCGATGCCGAACGGCTGGCACGCCGGGCGGGCGTTCCCTGGGTGTTCATGGCACGGCCCGGCACCTATGGCTCGTCGGGCGACCACCGCGCGCGCCGGCAGCCGCTGGAGTTCCAGACGCTCGATGCCGCCGTCGACGCACTGGTGCGCACGCAGCGCATCGGCCGCATCGTGCTGGTCGGCCACAGCGGCGGCGCAACGGCCGGCGCCGCGCTGCTGACCCTGGGGCGGACGGACGTCGCCTGCGCGGTACTGACGTCCGGCGCTTTCTCTCTGCTGGAACGCGCCCGGATGCTCGGCCATTCCAACGGCGGCATGACCGATACGACCGGCAGCCGCAACATCTACGACCCGCTCGAGCATGTCGCGGGCGTGGTGGCCGATGCGCGCCGCCGCATCCTGCTGATAGGCAGTCCGGACGACCGCAACACACCATTCGCGCTGCAGCAGAAGTTCGTCGATGCGCTGCGCGCCGCGGGGCACGACGCCACGCTGAAGCCCGCGCCGGCGGCACCGCCCGAGTACCACAACCTGCTCGACGAGGCTGGGCCGCGCGCGGCGGCCGAATGCGCGCAGGACGCGCTGCGGCGCTGACGGCCGGGTGTCGCCCGGACAGCGGACCGGCTCGGCTAGATGCCGGCCGCGCGGATGAAGGCCTCGATCGGGTCCAGGTGCGACGGCACGTTGAGCGCCGGCGCATGGCCGCAGTCCGGCACCTCGATCACCTGTAGCCGGCCCATTGCGCCCGGCCCGCGGCTGCGCATCTGCGCGACCGTCGCGGGCAGCACCAGGTCGGAATCCTCGCCGCGCAGGATCAACACCGGCGCCTCGATCGCGTCGTAGTGCGGCCAGATCAGGTAGTCGTCGTCGTGCGCGGTGAACTGCCGCACCATCGCCGGGTCGTAGTGCGGCGTCACGCGGCCGTCGGGCAGGCGGCGCGTCGACGTCTCGGTGAGTCGGCGCCACTGCGCATCGCTCAACCAGCCGTACGGCTTGTAGACCGCGCGGAAGAAGACTTCGAGTTCAGCCACGGTGTCGAAGGCCGGCGGATTGCCCGCATAGGACTTGATGCGCGCGATCGCGTCGGCCGCGAGTTCGGGTGCGTTGTCGTTGAGAACCAGGCTCGCGATGCGTGCCTTCATCGCCGGCACGACCAGCCCAGACGCGCAGACCGTGCCGATCGCGCCGCCCATCGAGGTGCCGACCCAGTGCACGCGCTGCAGCTGCAGCACATCGCACAGCGCCCCGGCCAGCCGGGCATAGAACGACAGCTGGTACTCGTCGTCCGGCGCTGCACTCCACTGGCTCAGCCCGCGGCCGATGGTGTCGGGGCAGATCACGCGGAAACCGCGGCCGGACAGATGCTCGGCCAGTTCGTCCATGTCGCGACCGGTGCGCGCCAGGCCGTGCCAGGCAATCACCGCCGGGCCGTCGGCCGGTCCCCAGTCCATCCAGTGGATTTCGCGGCCCAGCAACCGGGCGTAGTTGGAAGTCGGTGCGGTCATCGTGCAGCCCTCGCGCGCAAACGGCCGACCACGCCGGTCGGGAAGTAGTAGACCGACAGCACGAACAGCACGCCGAGCCACAACAGCCAGCGGTCGGGCGACAGCAGCGCGGCGAGCCACGGCAGGCCGCTGGCGGCTTCGCTGCCCAGGCGCAGAAGGTCCTGCAGATAGCTCTGCGCGATCACGAACAGCGTGGCGCCGATGACCGCGCCGTAGATCGTGCCCATGCCGCCGATGACCACGATGAGCAGCACGTCGATCATGATCTCGAAGCTCAGCGAGGTGTCCGGTCCGTTGTAGCGCAGCCAGATCGCGAGCATCGCGCCGGCCAGCGTGGCGAACAACGCGGACAGCACGGCGGCCGTTGTGCGGTAGACCACCACCCGGTAGCCGATCGCCTCGGCGCGGAACTCGTTCTCCCGAATGGCCTGCAGCACGCGGCCGAAAGGCGAGTTGACGATGCGCAGCAGCGCCAGCACCAGCAGCACGGCCGCCACGAAGAGCAGGTAATAGCAGAACAGTCGACCGTCGAGCGACACACCGAGGAACGGATCTTCCGAGAACTCGAAGCTCGGCGAGATCAGCTCGGGCAGCTTGAAGGTCAGGCCGTCCTCGCCGCCGGTGAACTCCGACAGCTGCGAGGCCAGCGTCTGGAATGCCGAGGCCACCGCCAGCGTGATCATCGCGAAGAAGATGGCCCGCACCCGCAGCGAGAACAGGCCGATCGCGAAGGACAGCACCAGCGACACCAGCAACGATGCGCCGAGGCCGATCAGCAGTGCGCCCCAGCCGGAGCCGAGCCGCGTCGCAGCGATCGCGACGCCGTAGGCGCCGATGCCGAAGAACATCGTCTGCGCGAAGCTCACGATGCCGGTGTAGCCCAGCAGCAGGTCGAAGCTGGCCACCAGCACGATGAACACCAGGATCTTGGCCGCCACGCTGAGCGCCTTGACGCCCGGGAAGATGAACGGCGCAAAGGCCAGGCCGATGACGACCACGGCGAGCAGCAATGCCAGCAGGCGGCTGCGCGGCGTGTCGTTGGAAAGGAGTCGTTTCAACATCAGCGGCTGCTCGCGACGGGATAGACGCCTTGCGGGCGCCAGAGCAGCACCGCGACCATCAGGAAGATGCTCGCGAACTGCGTGAGGGTGGGTACCAGGAAGCCGGTGTAGTTGGTCATCAGGCCGACCAGCAACGCGCCGATCAGTGCGCCGCCGGTCGAACCCAGGCCGCCGATGATGATCACGATGAAGATCAGCACGTTGACCTGTGCGCCCATCTGCGGAATCAGGTTCTGCTGGAACAGCCCCCACATGACGCCGCCCAGGCCGGCCAGTGCGCTACCGACCACGAACACGCCGACGAACAGCCGGCCGATGCGGTAGCCGAGCGACTCGACCATCTCGCGGTCCTGCACGCCTGCGCGGATCAGGAGGCCGATCTTGGTGCGCCCGAGGGTCCACGCCAGCAGGCCGAACACCAGCACGCCGACACCGACGGCCAGCAGGCGGTATTTGCTGATCGCCGCGTCGGCCA
>CAIQMJ010001163.1 GCA_903872875.1 uncultured Variovorax sp. | reverse complement strand
GTGCCAGTCACGCTGGCGGTCATCTTCGTGCTGCTGTACCTGCTGTTCAGGTCGTTCGTCGATGCGGCCCTCGTGATGGCGGCCGTGCCGTTCTCGCTCATCGGCGGCTTCTGGCTCATCTGGGCGCTGGGCCACGCGATCTCCGTGGCCACGGCGGTAGGCTTCATCGCGCTGGCCGGCGTGGCGGCCGAGTTCGGCGTGGTGATGCTGGTCTACCTGAAGAACGCGCTGGCGCGCCGCCTCGAAGCCGGCGAGCCGATGAACGACCAGACCCTGCTGGCCGCGATCCGCGAGGGTGCGGTGCTGCGCGTGCGGCCCAAGGCCATGACGGTGGCGGTGGTCATGGCGGGCCTGCTGCCGATCCTGTGGGGAAGCGGCACGGGGTCGGAGGTGATGACCCGCATCGCAGCGCCGATGGTGGGCGGGATGGTCACCGCGCCGCTGCTCAGCATGCTGGTCGTACCCGCCGCGTGGTATCTGCTGCGCAGGCGAGGCAACGCACTGCCGGCTTCTTCACCCATGCTTCCAACACCGAACCAGGAAAGGAAAGACCCATGAAATATGCATCGAACGCTGATCAAACACGGCAGGCTCCGGAGGTCCACAGCCATGAAATCTGAACCAAACAACCTGCGGCATCGCCGCGCCATGCTCAAGGCATTCGCCGGGTGCGCGGCCATCGCCATCACCTTGCGCAATGCCGGCGCGCAGCCACGGCGCGCGCTGATACAGGTGTGGAAAGACCCGTCTTGCAACTGTTGCCAGGACTGGGTTGCGCACCTCGAACAAAACGGTTTCGAGGTGCGTGTCATGGCGTCGGATCGCACCGGCATCCAGGCTCGGCCTGGCGTGTTGCAGCGGTACGCGTCCTGCCACACAGGGCTGGTCGATGGCTACGCGATCGAAGGCCATGTTCCGGCGCAAGACATCCAGCGCCTGCTACGCGCCAGGCCCACCGCAGTTGGCCTGGCGGTCCCCGGCATGCCGGTCGGCTCGCCGGGCATGGATGGCGCCGACTATGGCGGACGCCGTGATCCCTATGACGTGCTGTTGATCCTCAAGGATGGCAGCAGTCGGATTTTCAAGAAGTATTCCTGAAGGAGAAACCCCATGAAACGAGTCAAAACACTTGCCATTCCCGCCCTCATGGCTCTGGCCGTGCTGGCGCCGCCAGCCGCATGGGCGCAGGCCGGAATGGAGCAGAACAAGATGGACAGCATGAAGATGGACATGCCGGCGACCGAGGGGGAGATTCGCAAGGTCGACAAGGTCGCTGGAACGTTGACCATCAAGCACGGCGAGATCAAGAACATGGGTATGTCGCCGATGACGATGGCTTTCCCAGTCAAGGACAAGGCGATGCTTGATCTGGTCCAGGCTGGCGACAAGGTCACGTTCAAGGTCGGCAGCGAAGGCGGCAAGATCGTCATCACCGAACTGCAACCGGCGAAGTAACGCGGCGGGAACCTCGCGACGCCGCGGCGTCGCGAAGTTCTGGGGCGCGCTCGGTGGCGGGCCGAGGCAAGTCCTTCGGGAATCAGCATTGCGTCGAGGTTGTCGCGACGGACCGTGGTTGATGATCTGTCGGCTGAAGGAATGCTTCTACTGGGCGTGATGCCGGCAGAAGCAGTACACGAACTGCTGCGGCGCTCCCCAGGGCGTCGTATGGGTCTCGGTATGGCTGTCGATCAACTCGAAGGGCGCGCCAAACTTGCTGTGTAGTTCATCCGGCGCATAGCGGGAAACCGTCAGGCCGCTGCATTTCTCTGGCCCTTGTGGCCCAAACGTCCCGACGATCGCGAAGCCCCCAGGCTTGAGCGCATGCACGACTTGCGCGACGTAGCGTTCACGCTGCGCGTCAGTGGTCAGGAAATGGAATACGGCGCGGTCGTGCCAGACATCGAACGAGGCCGTCGACAGTTCGACTTCCAGGACATCGGCAGCGCTCCAGACCACCTTGCTGGCCTGCCGGCCCAGCCTCTGCTGGGTGACCTCCAGCGCCGTGCGGGAGAGATCGAGCACCGTGATGTTGAGGTAGCCATCGGCCAACAGGTCATCGACCAGGGTTGATTCACCGCCTCCCACGTCAATGATGGATGCTTGCTTCTCCGGCGCCGCCTTGCGCACGTAGTGGAGTGAACGCAGCAGGTGTGGGGCATACCAACTGACCGATTCGGGAGACTTCGCTCCGTAGACCGACTCCCAGTGTTCTTTGATGCTCATGAAAACTCCTGAGATTAGGCCGGGCTACTGGACCAATGATCGCGCACGAAGCACGAGCAGCCCACCCAATGTCATCGCGGCAAAACCAGCCCCGGCGAGGAACGTGCCCTGGTGGCCCACCACATCCCATAGCAGACCAGCGATCACGCTGGCCAGGAGCAGGGCCAATCCGGTCAGCAGGTTGAACATGCCGAATGCCGTGCCTCGCAGTTCAGGCGGCGCGCTGTCGGCGACCAGCGCCGCGAACAGGCCTTGGGTGAAACCCATGTGCAGGCCCCAAAGAACCACCCCCACCGTCAAGCCGGCAACACCTGGGGCAAAGGCCAGGACCAGATCAGCGGCCAGCAGCAGGATGAGCCCCAGACCCAGCACCCCGGACCGGTCGACGCGGTCGGACAAGGCGCCGGCAGGATACGCCGACAGCGAATACGCCAGGCTCATGACCACCAGGACCGCCGGTGCCCACATCGGCGACAGCCCGATCGATTGGGCGCGCAGGAGCAGGAAGGCCTCGCTGAAGCGTGCCAAGGTAAAGACGGTGCCGACAGCGACCACCCACCAGTAGGCAGTGCTGAGCCGAGCCAGTTCGGCGCGGCTCAAGGGCGCACGCACCCGGCGCACGCCTTCCGGGCGTTCGGGTTCGCGAACCACGAACAGGATGACGCCGACCGACAGGAACGCCGGTATCACCGCCACCCAGAACACGGTCTGGAAATGGCTGGCGGTCAGCCACATGAGGGCGATGGCTACCAGCGGTCCGAGGAACGCTCCGACGGTGTCCAGTGTCTGGCGCAGGCCGAAGGCCGCACCTCGCAAGGGCGGGGGTGTAATGTCCGCAACCAGTGCATCGCGCGGCGCGCCGCGAATGCCCTTGCCGATTCGATCGACGAAGCGCGCCGCGACCAGCCAGTCCAGCGTCGTGGCCAGCGGGAAGATGGGCTTGGTCAATGCCGCGAGCCCGTAGCCCAGCGCCGCCAGAAGCTTGCGCTTGCCCAGCCGGTCGCTCAGCACGCCCGAAAAAATCTTCGTGATTGCGGCCGTCGCTTCGGCGATGCCTTCGATGATGCCCACGCTCAAGGCCGAAGCGCCGAGCACGCTCACCATGTAGATCGGCAGCAGCGCATGGATCATTTCGGAGGAGACGTCCATGAGCATGGAGACGAAACCGAGCGCCCAGACCCCGCCGGGGATTGCCCGCCAGCCGGGATGGGCCAGGGTAACGTCAAGCTGCGCGCCTTCTCTGGGCGCGTGAGGCGCGCGCTCAGCGGTTTTCATGGTGGGCTTTGAAGAGCTTCGTGCATAGGTGATGAGCAGCAGCGGCAAGCCAATGGAGAGGCGCCATGGGCACTTGGGATGAATGGCTAGAGTCTTTGTTGCCTTGTTATGAGAGGGTGCTCGGTGGGAAGCCTTCCTTGACGGAAATGCGTTGCACGGTCGCGGGATGGCGCAGCGGCCGCCCCCTGCACTCCCACTCGGATGACTGTGGATGCGCCAAGCCGTCTTGTTGATGCACCTTCACAAAAGGCATGCTGGTGGCCGTAGCCATCTGGACCGCCTTGAGTCCGAGTCACGACGGGCCATCGGTGTAAGAGAGCTGGGGTATGTTACTGTTACAATCCCGGAGCCGAGCGGCGTGGCGAGGATAGTGATTCACTCCTTCGCTGCGTATAGGCTTTGCTGCAACTGGATTGACCCGAGTCTCACATGACCCGTACTGCTTCGATTAACGTAGCTCAGTGGTGGCGCTTCCATTAGGAAGCGGCACGTCGTTGCGGTCTCGAACCGCACCTTGCCGCCGTACTGGTAGGCAGGGTTGAATTAGATGGCTCTCTCCGGCACGGCGGCTCCAAGACCAAAGGAGATTGTCCGATGCCCTCAGAAAACACCTGTTCATTTCGCTCCCCGTCTCGTGGGCGCGCAAGCAGCTTCTGCCAAAACGAACCGCCGCGCAGGATGACCGGTGTCCGGTTCACCGTGCCTGCTCGCCGCGGTCGCCAACTCCTTTTTTCTCGTCGTGACAGCCACGCTTGGCATGCGAGGCTGGCCTGTGCCGCGCATGGTCTAAACACTTGCGACTGGCGCGCAGGGGATCGTCAAGACTGGTCGATAGTTGCTCGGTCGGTGGTCCGACGCCACTGTAATCCAGTGCCGGTGTGTATATACATGTGTATATAAACTCCCATGACCGATGAATTTCATCTTTTAAATCAAGGACTTATGATGTCTAGGCTCCTGATGGTCGACAACTACGACAGCTTCACCTACAACATCGTCCAGTACTTCGGTGAGCTGGGCGCCGAGGTCGAAGTGAAGCGCAACGACGAGATCAGCGTGGCGCAGATCGGCGAGCGCATTGCCGCCGGCACCACGCGGCTCGTGATATCGCCCGGACCGTGCTCGCCGGCGGAGGCGGGCGTTTCGGTGGCGGCGATCCAGGCCTTTGCCGGCAAGCTGCCGATCCTCGGTGTATGCCTCGGCCACCAGGCGATCGGCGCGGCCTTCGGCGGGCGCATCGTGCGGGCGCAGCAGCTGATGCATGGCAAGACCAGTGAGATCACGACGACGCGCGAAGGCGTGTTCGCGGGCCTGCCCGAGAAGTTCGTGGTCAACCGCTACCACTCGCTGGCGATCGAGCGCGCAAGCTGCCCCGAGGCGTTGGCCGTCACCGCGTGGACCTATGACGGCGAGATCATGGGTGTGCGGCACACCGGCTTTGCACACGAGGTGCGCATCGAGGGCGTGCAGTTCCATCCCGAATCGATCCTCACCGAGCACGGCCACGCCATGCTCAAGAACTTCCTCGATTGACCGCCATGACCCGACCCGTCGATCTGCGCAGCGATACCGTCACCCAACCCACGCGTGCGATGCGCGACGCCATGGCTGCCGCGCCGCTCGGCGACGATGTCTTCGGCACCGATCCGAGCGTCAATGCGCTACAGGAGAAGATCGCCGCGATGCTGGGCTTCGAGGCTGCGCTGTTCATGCCGACAGGGACGCAGAGCAACCTCTGCGCGGTGCTGTCGCACTGCGGCCGCGGCGACGAGTACATCGTCGGCCAGCAGGCGCATTGCTATCGCTGGGAAGGCGGCGGCGCGGCGGTTTTCGGCAGCGTGCAGCCGCAACCGCTCGACCATGCGGCCGACGGCACGCTGCCGCTCGCGCAGATCGAGGCCGCCATCAAGCCCGACGACGCGCACTTCGCGCGCACGAGGCTGCTGGCGCTGGAGAACACGCTGGGCGGCAAGCTGCTTCCCTTCGGCTACGTCGAGGCTGCGACCGGCCTGGCGAAGTCGCACGGGCTGCAACGGCACCTGGACGGCGCACGGCTGTTCAACGCGGCGACGGCGCAGGCCGCGCAGGCCGGGCGCCACGTGCGGGACGAGGCGCGCCGTATCGCGCAGTGCTTCGACAGCGTGTCGGTCTGCTTCAGCAAGGGCCTGGGCGCGCCTGTCGGATCGGCGCTGTGCGGATCGCGCGAGCTGGTGGCGCGGGCGCACCGCATCCGTAAGATGGCAGGTGGCGGCATGCGTCAGGCCGGCCTGCTGGCGGCTGCGGCCTCGCATGCGCTCGACCACCACGTCGACCGGCTGGCGGACGACCATGCGTTGGCCCAGCGACTCGCGGCGGGGCTGGCCGGCATCGACGGTCTCATGGTCGAGGTGCCGCACACCAACATCGTGTTCGTCGATCTCGCTGATGCACTGAAGCCGAAGTCCTCTGCGCTGATCGCGCAGCTGGCGGCCGAGGGCATCCTGGCGACCGGCCTTTACCGGCTGCGTTTCGTGACGCACCTCGATGTCGATGCCGCCGGCGTGGATCGCGCGGTGGCGGCGATCCGGCGCTTCTTCCAGGCCTGAGTGCCCACGTTCAGAGACCGCGAACCAAAGGCACCGATGCCCGATACGCCTCACCTGCTGGCCTTCATTGCCGCCGGCCTGCTCCTCAACGTCACACCCGGGCCGGACGTGTTCTTCGTCATCACCCATGCGCTGCGGCGCGGCATCGGCGCCGGCCTCGTCGCTTCACTGGGCATCGCGGCCGGCTGCTGCGTGCACATCGTGGCCGCCGCGGTGGGCGTGAGCGCGCTGCTGGCCGCATCGGCCACCGCCTTCACGGTGCTCAAGTGGGTGGGTGCGGTCTACCTGGTCTATGTCGGCGTGATGATGATCGTTGCACGCAAGAAGAGCAGAGACGGTGCGGTTCTCGAGGAGCCCGCCGAGCAGGCCGTGCTCGGCGGCACACCGGCGGATTCACTCGCCCGCGTGTTCCGTCGCGGCTTCTGGACCAATGCGCTCAATCCAAAGGTCGCGCTCTTCTTCCTGGCCTTCGTGCCGCAGTTCATCGCACACGATGCGATCCATCCGTCGCTCGCCTTCCTGGCGCTCGGCCTGCTGTTCAACTTCAACGCGCTGTGGGTCAACTTCGGCTGGGCCTGGGCAGCGGCCTGGATGGCACGCCGCGTGGGTGCCGTGCAGCGCGGTCTGCTCTGGCTCGAGCGCGCGGCCGGCGCGATCTTCATCGGCTTCGGCATCCGGCTTGCGTTCTCGGACAACCCGCTTTCCGCTCCGACCCACTGATCCACTGATCCACTGATCCACTGATCCATCGACCCTCAGGGAGACAAGAGACATGCCCATCACCCCCCAGGAAGCGCTGCAGCGCACCATCGAACACCGCGAGGTGTTCCACGACGAGATGCTGCACATCGTGCGGCTCATCATGAGCGGCGAATGCTCGCCGGTCATGATGGCTGCGCTGATTACCGGCCTGCGCGTCAAGAAGGAAACCATCGGCGAGATCACCGCCGCCGCGCAGGTGATGCGCGAGGTCGCGACCAAGGTCTCGGTGGCCGACACCACGAACCTGGTCGACATCGTCGGCACCGGCGGCGACGGCTCGCATACCTTCAACATCTCGACCTGCTCGATGTTCGTGGCGGCCGCGGCCGGCGCCAAGGTCAGCAAGCACGGCGGGCGCAGCGTGAGCAGCAAGTCGGGCAGCGCCGACGTGCTGGAGTCTCTGGGTGTCAACATCAACCTGAAGCCGGAGCAGATCTCGCAATGCATCGCCGACGTCGGCATCGGCTTCATGTTCGCGCCCAACCACCATCCCGCGATGAAGAACGTCGCGCCGGTGCGCAAGGAACTGGGCATCAAGACCATCTTCAACATCCTCGGGCCACTGACCAATCCGGCTGGCGCGCCGAACATCCTGATGGGCGTGTTTCACCCCGACCTGGTCGGCATCCAGGTGCGTGCGCTGCAGCGGCTCGGTGCCGAGCACGCCTTGGTGGTCTACGGCCGCGACGGCATGGACGAGATCTCGCTGGGCGCCGCCACCATGGTGGGCGAGTTGAGGAACGGCGAGATCCGCGAGTACGAGCTGCATCCCGAGGACTTCGGCTTCGCGATGTCGAGCAACCGCGCACTGCGGGTCGAGACGCCGGAGCAGTCGAAAGCGATGCTGCTCGGCGTGCTGGATGCACAGCCCGGTCCGGCCGGCGATATCGTCGTGCTGAACGCTGGCGCCGCGCTGTACGCTGCGGGCGTCGCCGACAGCATTGCCGGTGGCGTGGCGCGTGCGCGTGCCGTCATCGAATCCGGTGCGGCCAAGGCCAAGCTGGCCGAACTCGTCGCCGCGACCCAGGCGGCCTGAAACCGAATCCGAACCTCTTTCGAACCTATGTCCGACATCCTCAACAAGATCGTTGCCGTCAAGCGTGAAGAGGTCGCCGCGGCCCTGCGCAGGACCCCGCTGGAGTCGATTCGCTTCGACGCCGAAAGCCGCGTGCTGACGCGCGACTTCGTGGTCGCATTGCGCGCGAAGATCGGCCTCGGGCAGGCCGCGGTGATCGCCGAGATCAAGAAGGCCAGTCCGAGCAAGGGCGTGCTGCGCAGCGACTTTATCCCGGCCGATATTGCGCAGAGCAATGCGGAGGGTG
>CAIQMJ010001162.1 GCA_903872875.1 uncultured Variovorax sp. | reverse complement strand
GGGCTCCGCTGCGCGCGCTGGGTCGACGATTGTGGCATGGGCCGATCGCCCATCCCGACCCTCAGCCCGCCAGCGCCTGCGAAATCACCGTGCCTTCGATCAGCCGGTCGTCGCCCAGCACGATCATCGCGAACAGCAACTCCTCGAGGTTTTCCGCCAGCGCGGTCTTGCGCGCAAGCAGAGGTGTCGCCTTCGGGTTGATCACGACGAAGTCGGCCTCGGTGCCCGGCTGCAGCGTGCCGATCACGCCGCCCAGGCCCAGCGCCTGCGCCGCGCCGCCGGTATGGCGCCACCAGAGCTGCGATGGCGGAATGCTGATGCCCGGCTTGGTCTGCCCTTCGCGGCCGACGTAGTACGCCGCCATCATGGTGGCGAACGGGCTGAAGCTGGTGCCGCCGCCGACGTCGCTGGCCAGGCCGTAGCGGTAGCCGATGCGGTCGGCACCCTCGAAGTCGAAGAAGCCGCTGCCGAGGAACAGGTTGCTGGTCGGGCTCACCGCGGTGGCGGACTTCGTCTCGCGCATCAGGCGCCGGTCGTCGTCGTCGAAATGGATGCAGTGCGCATACACGGCGCGCTCGCGCATCAGGCCGAAGCCCTGGTAGACGTCCAGATAGGACCGGGCCTGCGGGAACAGCTCGCGCGCCCACTTCACCTCGTCCTTGTTCTCGGCCACGTGCGAATGGATCCAGGTGTCCGGGTACTTCGCGGCCAGGTCGCCCGCGCCGCGCATCTGCGCATCGGTGCTGGTCGGCGCGAAACGCGGCGTGATCGCGTAGCCGAGCCGGTCGACGTTGTGCCACCGGCGGATCAGCGACTCGGTGTCGATCAGGCTCTGCTCGGTGTCGTCGCGGACGCCATCGGGCGAGTGGCGGTCCTGCAGCACCTTGCCGGTGATCATGCGCAGCCGGCGCCGCTGCGCGGCCTCGAAGAAGGCCTGCACCGATTCGACGTGCGAGGTCGCGAAGGTCAGCGACGTGGTCACGCCATTGCGCAGCAACTCGTCGAAGAAGACCTCGGCGACCGCGTCCGAATGCGCGCGCTGCGCGAAGCGGCTCTCGGCGGGGAATGTGTAGTTCTCGAGCCAGGGCAGCAGCCCGTCCGCGGGCGCGCCGATGATGTCGGTCTGCGGAAAATGGATGTGCATGTCGATGAAGCCCGGCGCCAGCATGCGCCCCGGCAAGGGCGTCACGTCGGCATCGGGGTGGCGCGGCGCCACGCTGGCGTGCGGGCCGGCGTCGAGCACACACTGGCGGCCATCGGCATCGGGCGCGACGACCAGCAGGCCGTCTTCGTCGAACAGCGCGCGACCGGTGTCGTCGAAGCGCAAAAGGGAGGCGCGGTAAGCTTTTTTCATCGTAAGGCGCAAGACTAATGCAGTCGACGGCCGCCCGCCACCGCTGCGGCGGTATGACCGCTATATGCGGCGCGCCGGCTTCAGCGCACCAGCCGGCCCTGCACGCCCTCGGCCAGCCAGTTCATCTGAAGGATCTGCGCGTCGGTCAGCGCGCCGCCCTTGGGAATCACGACGTGGCCATCGGTGTCGCGCACGTCGGCGGTCCCACGGAAGGGTTGCAGCCGCCCCTCGGCGATGTCCCTCCGGCGCGCCAGCACCTCGTCCTGCACAGCCTTCGGCACCTTGGGGCCGAAATCGCCGACGCGGATCATCCCCTCCTTCACGCCGCCCCAGAGATTGCCCGGCTTCCAGCTGCCGTCGAGCACGGCGCGCGCACGCTGCGTGTAGTAGCCGCCCCACTCATGGGTGACCGCGACGATCTGCGCGTCCGGCGCAATCTGGCGCATGTCGGAGTGGTAGGCCACAGCCATTTTTCCGCGCTCCTGGGCGGCGGCCATCACCGCTGTCGATCCGGTGTGGAAGGCGATCACGTCGACGTCCTGGTTGAACAGCGACATCGCGGCGTCGCGCTCCTTCGGCGGGTCGAACCAGGCATCGAGCCAGACGACCTTGACCTGCGCCTTCGGATCGACCGAGCGCATGCCAAGCGTGAAGGCGTTCAGGCCCTGCAGCACCTCGGGAATCGGGAAGCCGGCGACGTAGCCTGCCAGGTGCGTCTTCGTCATGCGGCCCGCGGCGACGCCTGCGAGATAGCGGCCTTCGTAGTAGCGGGCGTTCGATGCCGACACGTTATCGGCCGTCTTGTAGCCGGTGACGGACTCGAACTTCACGTCGGGAAAGTCCCGCGCCACCTTCAGCGTCGGTTCCATGTAGCCGAAGCTGGGCGTGAAGATCAGCTTGTTGCCCT
>CAIQMJ010001161.1 GCA_903872875.1 uncultured Variovorax sp. | reverse complement strand
GTAGATGTCGATGACGTCGACCTGCTTCGACGCGATCGCGTCGTAGGCGAGGCCGTGATCGAGACCGGTCGGCGATTGCGCAAGGCCGTAGCGCGCGGCCAGCCCGCGCCAGCCGTCGGCGCGACCGATGAACTCGTTCGACAGGCCGAGCTTCAACTCGGGGTGGCGGGCCAGGTCGCTCAGCGTGCGCAGCTGCAGCCGGTCGGCATCGGCCGCGCGCATCGCGAGCGCATAGCCGTCGTTGAAGCCAAGCGGGATCGCGACGCCGAGCCCGAGCGGCGCGAGCGCCGCGTTCATCGCCTCGCGCGTCATCGTGCCCTCGCCCTTGAGGATCTCCAGCGCGATGGTGCCGGTGTATTCGGCGTACAGGTCGATGCCGCCGGAGCGCAGCGCCTCGTACACGATGGCCGTGTTGCCCAGGCCCTGGCGGACCTGCGGCGCTTCGCGCAGTTGCGGTGCCGCGGTCTGCGCCAGCACCTCGGCCAGGATGTACGACTCGGTGAAGCGCTTGGAGCCGACGCGCAGGCCGTCGGACTGGGCCGACGCGAAGGTTGCTGCGCACAGCATGCACAGCAGCATGACCCGGCGGATCAGCGTGGAAAGCCCGACGGGCCAGGCGGGGCGTGATGTGTGCATGCGAGGCAGTTTATCGACGGCCAGCGGGCTGCGGCACCGCGTGCGGCGGGTCACGCCGGTTTCCTACAGACCTTTGTCGGCGTCACCGATGCGGGCCGCCTGGGCGCTGAAGGAGAGTCGACACATCGTGCGGCGGGCTTCATTGCGCCGTGAACCTCCTCTCTTGAAAGACGCCATGGCCGCCAAGCCCACGACCAAAGCCTCCAAAGTTTCCAAGGCCTCCAAGGAGCCGAAAGCCTCGAAGACACCCAAACGTGCGCCGGCTTCGCCAGCCGCCGCCGAGAAAGCCATTCCCTCTGTCGAAGTCCACGGCGCACGCGAGCTCCCGTCGGTCACGGTCGACGGCTACAGCCTGCAGGTGCGCGACAAGGACGGATTCATCGGCGACCAGGCCAGCCAGACTGCCTTCCGCGAACTGCTGGAGCGCTGGCGCAAGCGCCGCCGCAAGAAGGGCGACGACCCGCTCGGGGTCTTGCATTCGCGCGACCTCACGAAGAAGCAGCTCGACCTGGTGGTGGCGGCCAAGCATGCATCGGAAGCTGGCGACATCGTGCACGGCGCGATCGAGGAATTCGCGCAGGACCTGGCCTATGTGATCCAGCGCTTCCTTCGCCAGCCCTCATGGGAGCGGGTGGAGCGCATCGTGATCGGCGGCGGCTTTCCCGAGAGCGACGTGGGCGAGCGGGCCATCCTGCAGGCCGCGGCCATCCTCGAAGAGATGCGCATCCACGTGCAGATCGCGCGGCTGTCGCACGAGGTCGACAACGGCGGGCTGATCGGCTGGGTGCACCTCACGCCGCCGCCGATGCTGAAGGGCCACGACGCGATCCTCGCGGTCGACATCGGCGGCACCAACGTGCGCTGCGGCATCGTCAAGACGCGCGTGCGCAAGGCCGCAGACCTGTCGAAGGCCAAGGTGGTGCGGCGCGAGAAGTGGCGCCATGCGGACGACAAGCCGAGCCGCCGCGGACTGGTCGACCGCCTCGCGGAGATGCTGGAGGACATGGTGCGCTACAGCGCGCGCAAGAACATCCGCCTCGCGCCCTTCATCGGCATCGCCTGCCCGGGCGTGATCCGCAAGGACGGCTCGATCGCCAACGGCACGCAGAACCTGCCCGGCGACTGGGAGGCCGACACCTTCCATCTGCCGAGCGAGCTGCGCAAGAAGATCCCGGTCATCAGCAACCAGCTCACGACGGTGCTGATGCACAACGATGCAGTGGTGCAGGGGCTGAGCGAGCTGCCCTTCATGCAGGAGGTGCGCCGCTGGGGCGTGCTGACCATCGGCACCGGCCTGGGCAACGCGAGCTACACGAACCGCCGCTGACGGGCCACCGCGGCGGCGCGGCTACAGCTGGAAGGCGACGGTCAGCAGCAGGCCTTCGGCCAGGTCGCGCATCAGGCCCGGCCGGTGGGCGCGGTACGGCGTGCCGCTGGCCGCGACCTTGTCGATCCACTGCGCGAGCCAGTCGATCTCCTTGCGGCCATAGAACACGACCGCGGATTCGTGGTTGAGCAGCAGGCTGCGCAGGTCGAGGTTGATCGAGCCGCACATCGCCAGCTCCTCGTCGACCACCACCGCCTTGGCGTGCGCCATGAAGGGCAGCATGCGGAAATTCACGCCGGCATGGGCCAGGTCGCGCATGGCGCGGGCGCGCACGAAGTCGGTCAGCCGATGGTTCGAGCGCTCGGGTATGGCGATGGTCACCTGCACGCCGCGGCGCGCGGCCAGCCGCAGCGCGTTGCGCAGGCCGTCGTCCGGCACGAAGTAGGGCGTGACGGCGAGCAGCCGGTGCTCGGCGCGGAAGCACGCGTCGATCAGCAGCGCATGCGCGGTGTCTTCGGTCTGGTCGGGTCCACTCGGCAGGAACTGTGCGAAGTCGCCATCGACGTCGGCTGGCGGTGGCGCGACCGGGCGCTTGTGGCGGCCGAGCACCGAACCCCAGTCGTGGTTGAACTGGCGCGCCGCCGCGCTGGCGACATCGCCGTGCAGGTCGAAGGACAGGTCGTGCCACGGCACCGGGTGCGTGTCGTTGCCGGTGAAGTACTCGCCGGCGAGGTTGCGTCCGCCCGCCCAGAGCCAGGCATCGTCGGCAATGGTGAGCTTGCGGTGGTTGCGCAGGTTGCGCGGGCCGCTGCGCCGCAAGCCGAAGAAGGGGCGGAACACCGACACCTCGCCGCCCGCGGCGCGCAACGCATCGAAGTGGCGGCGCGGCAGCGTGAGCGCGCCGAAGCCGTCGAGCAGCACCCGCACGTGGATGCCGTCGCGTGCGCGCTGCGTGAGCCGGGCGATCACCTCGTGCCCGAGCGCGTCGTCGCCGATGATGAAGGTGCAGATGTCGATGCGTTCCTGCGCGCCGTCGATCACGCGCCATAGCGCGTCGCGCGCCGCGGCGCCGTCGGCATGCAGCCGGATGTCGCAGCGCCCCGGCGCCGCGAGGCCGAAGCTCTCGATCAGGTCGGCGGCCCAATGTCCGGCGGGCCCCGAGCGCGGCGGCCGCGGCGCGCCGGAAGGGCGCAGCTTGCGCTGCCCGAACAGCAGGTAGATCGGCAGCGTGAGGTAGGGCAGCAGCAGCAGCCCCATGACCCAGGCGATCGCCGTGGCCGGTGCCCGCTGCTCGCGCCGTGCCCGCGTGGTCAGCACGTAGGCCAGCAACGCGCCGGTGACGACCAGGAAGTGCTGGGAGAGGGAAGGCAGCCAGGCCAGGAAGGGATGCGCCATGCGTCGAGGTTAACCCGCGACATGGCGCACGCACGCCATAACCCGTGCGGCCGGGGGCTGTGGTTCAGTTCCCCCAGACTTCCTGCGCGGTTTCGATCACCAGCCGCAGCTTGGCGCGCTGTGCCTCGACCGCGATGTTGTTGCCATGCACGGTGCTCGAGAAGCCGCACTGCGGCGACAGCGCCAGTTGTTCCAGCGGCGCGTACCTGGCGGCGGCCTCGATCCGGCGCTTGAGTTCGTCCTTGTCTTCCATCTGGCCGAATTTGGTGGTCACCAGGCCCAGCACCACGGTCTTGCCCTTCGGCAGGAAGCGCAGCGGCTTGAAGTCGCCGGAGCGTGCGTCGTCGTACTCCATGAAGTAGGCGTCGAGGTCCATCTCCTTCAGCAGCGCTTCCGCCACCGGTTCGTAGTTGCCGGCCGCCGCGTGCGTGCTCTTGAAGTTGCCGCGGCACAGGTGCATCGCGAGCAGCATGCCCGGCGGCTTCTGCGCGACCACCTTGTTGATGAAGGCGGCGTAGCGATGCGGCAGTTCGTTCGGGTCGTCGCCGCGCTGGCGGGCCGCCTCGCGCATGTTCTCGTCGCACAGGTAGGCGAGGTTGGTGTCGTCCATCTGCACGTAGTTGCAGCCGGCCGCGGCCAGCGAGCGCAGTTCGTCGCCATAGGCCTTGGCCACGTCGTCGTAGAACGCCGGGTCGAGTTCCGGGTAGGCCTGCTTGCTGATGCCCGCGCGGCCGCCGCGGAAGTGCAGCATCGTCGGCGAGGGGATCGTCACTTTGGGCGTGTTGCCGGCCGACACCTGGCTCTTGAGGTATTCGAAGTCGGCGAGCTGGATGTCCTTGACGTGGCGGACCTTGTCGATGACGCGCAGCACCGGCGGCGCCAGTTCCTCGCTGCCGTCGGGCTTGCGGATCGTCACCGGGATGTCCGTCTTCACGCCGCCGAGCTGGTCGAGGAAGTCGATGTGGAAGTAGGTGCGGCGGAACTCGCCGTCGGTGATGCTCTTCAGGCCGATGTCTTCCTGGAACTTGACGATCTCGGTGATCGCCTTGTCCTCGACGGTGCGCAACTGCTCGGGCGTGATCTCGCCCTTGGCCTTGCGCTCGCGCGCTTCGAGCAGGTATTGCGGACGCAGGAAGCTGCCGACGTGGTCGTAGCGGGCGGGTAGGGCGGCATGGGACATGGTGCTTGTCGTCTCCGGTTTTTGGGTTGGGGGAATGCAGGGAAGCGTCGGCCCGATCGTAAACGCCGTCCGGCGTCGTGCAATGGATACAGAGACTTCAGTGTTTACCCTTGGATGGGTCGAATCTGCTGTGAAGCGCCGACAGCGCTGGATACATTGCGTATCCCATGAAGACGCCCGCGACCGCACCACTCCCAGCCCGGCACGCCGCGGCCGGCGAGCTTGAAGCGGGCGAGGGCAACGCGCTGTCGGCACAGTCGTCCCAGGCCGTCAAGACCCAGTTGCGCCTGCGCGAGATGGTGCTGGCCGGCGAGTTGCCGGGCGGCGCGCGCATCGCCGAGGTCGCGATCTCCGAGCTTCTGGGCGTGTCGCGCACGCCGGTGCGCAGCGCGCTGATGCGGCTCGAACAGGAAGGCCTGCTGCAGGCGCTGCAGAACGGCGGCTACGCGGTCAAGACCTTCTCGGAGCGTGACGTGGCCGATTCGATCGAGCTGCGCGGCACGCTCGAAGGGCTGGCAGCCCGGCTCGCGGCGGAGCGCGGCGCGCCGCCGGTCGTGCTGCGCGAGGCTCGGGCCTGCCTGACGCGCATCGATGCGCTGCTGCGTGAGCCATCGCTCGACGACGCGGCCTTCTCGCGCTATGTCGGCTTCAACGAGAACTTCCATCTGCTGCTGGCCGAGATGTCGGGCAGCCCGGTGATCGCGCAGCAGTTGCAGCGCATCGTCAACCTGCCGTTCGCGTCGCCGTCGGGCTTCGTCGTGGTGCAGGCGAATTCGCCGGCGGCGCGCGACATGCTGCTGATCGCGCAGGACCAGCATGTGCAGGTGCTCGATGCGATCGAGAACCGCGAAGGCTCGCGGGCGGAAGCGCTGATGCGCGAGCACAGCCGCATTGCGCAGCGCAACCTGAAGGAGGCGCTGCACGGCACCGCCAGCCATCCGCTGCCCGGCGTGCAGCTCATTCGACGGCGCGACTACTGACCCATGGCCATGAACGATATCGATCGGCTTGCGCGATCATCGCGCAGGCACTTTGCTGATCGCGCAGAAGGCGTCTGCCGGGCCACTCCTTTAGGTAGTTCCCAAGGCCCCCGAATTCATCACCTCTGTTCACAATAACCCCTACCCGGCATCCCCACAAGGAGACAAATCCCATGCAGCGTCGACATCTCATCCAGGCCGCGAGCCTGACCGCCATCGCTCTCGCCATGCCTTTCGCGCATGCGCAGGACAACAGCTTCAAGATCGGCCTGATCCTGCCGATGACCGGGCAGTCGGCTTCGACCGGCCGCCAGATCGAAGCCGCCGCGCGCCTCTACATGGCGCAGAACGGCGACACCGTCGCCGGCAAGAAGGTGCAGCTGATCGTCAAGGACGACACCGGCCTGCCCGACGTGAGCAAGCGCCTTGCGCAGGAGCTGGTGGTCAACGACAAGGTCAACGTGCTGGCCGGGTTCGGTCTCACGCCGCTGGCGTTGTCGGTCGCGCCGGTCGCCACGCAGTCGAAGACGCCGCAGCTCGTGATGGCCGCCGCCACGTCGAGCATCACCGAGGCATCCCCCTACATCGTGCGTTCGGGCTTCACGCTGCCGCAGGTGTCGGTGCCGATGGGCGACTGGGCGCCGAAGAACGGCATCAAGACCGTGGTCACGCTGGTCGCCGACTACGGCCCCGGCAACGATGCCGAGAAGTACTTCAGCGAGCGCTTCCAGCTCAACGGCGGCAAGGTGCTGGACAAGCTGCGCGTGCCGCTGCGCAACCCGGACTTCGCGCCCTTCCTGCAGAAGGTGCGCGACACCAAGCCCGACGCCTTGTTCGTCTTCGTGCCCTCGGGCGCCGGCGCGGCCGTGATGAAGCAGTTCCTGGAGCGCGGCATGGACAAGGCCGGCATCAAGATAATCGCGACCGGCGACGTGACCGATGACGACCAGCTCAACGACATGGGCGACGGTGCCCTGGGCGTGGTCACCTCGCACCATTACTCGGCCGACCACAACTCGCCGGTCAACAAGAAGTTTGTCGAAGCCTTCCAGAAGGCCAACCCGGCCATGCGCCCCAACTTCATGGCCGTGGGCGGTTACGACGGCATGCGGGTGATCTACGAGGCCCTCAAGGCCACCCAGGGCAAGGGCGACGGCACGGCACTGCTGGGCGCCATGAAGGGGCAGATCTTCGAGAGCCCGCGCGGCCAGGTCTTCATCGATGCGCAGACGCGCGACATCGTGCAGAACGTGTACCTGCGCAAGGTCGAGAAGAAGAACGGCCAGCTCTACAACGTCGAGTTCGACGTGATCAAGGACGTGAAAGACCCCGGCAAGGCGCGCTGAGCGCCTGCCCATCTGCCCACCAGGGCACCGTGGCCCCGGCCTGCCGGCAGGCGGGGTTTTTGACTGACCACTGAGCACCACCGGGAGGTGAGCCGCCGTG
>CAIQMJ010001160.1 GCA_903872875.1 uncultured Variovorax sp. | reverse complement strand
CTCGATGCGCTACCTGGTGGCGCTCAACGAGCATCGCCATTTCGGCCGCGCCGCGCTCGCCTGCCACATCACGCAGCCCGCGCTGTCGAATGCGCTGCGCGCGCTCGAAGGCGAGTTCGGCGTGCTGATCGTGAAGCGCGGGCGCGCTTTTGCCGGCCTGACCAGCGAGGGCGAAGCCGTGCTCGCGACCGCGCAACGCATGCTGCGTGAGCAGGAACTGCTGCGCGAGCGCCTCGACAGCGAGTCGGCCCAGCCGACCGGCCGGCTGCGGCTCGCCGCCGTGCCGACCGCGATGCCGATCCTGTCGCGCTTCGCCATCGCGCTGCAGATGCAGCACCCGGGCATCGCGCCGACCGTGATCTCGCTGAACTCGCTGGAGATCGAGACCGCGCTCGACAGCATGTCCCTCGACCTGGCGCTCGGCTACACCGACCGTACCCGTGTGCGCAACGTCAGCCTGGCGGTCTGGCCGCAATGCACCGAGCGCTATTACCTGGTGCAGCGCACCTCTGTGCCGGGCGTCGACGCCGGCTGGCGCCTCGGGCCGCCGGTGCGCTGGAGCGAGGCCGGCGGCCTGCCGCTGTGCCTGCTGACGCCCGATATGCACAACCGGGCCATCATCGACCAGGCCTTCGAGGCGGCCGGCCAGATCGTCGTGCCCGCCATGGAGACCAATTCGATCCACACGCTGGCCCGCAGCGTGGGCGCGGGCGCACTGGCCAGCGTGCTGCCGGGCGCGGCATTGGAGCTGCTGCAGCACGACGCGTCCTTCGAGGCGCGGCCACTCGTCGAGCCGCTGCTGCAGACGCCGCTGGGCTTCATGACGCATGCCAGCGACCGCATCTCGCGCGCGCTGCAGGCCGCCGTCGCGCTGATGCAGAGCGACGAATGGCTGGCCCGGCTGGCACTGCCGGTCGATCCGGCGCAGCCACCAGACGCAGCGCGCGCTGGCAACGCCTGAAGCCCCGCCGCGGCGGCGGTTGCGCCATTTCTTTTGCGAATCGCGCGATGTGCGAATGCAATTGGCCCGCCGTTCTCATCGGACCTAGACTTCCGGTCCCGCCCCGTTGCGCCATGGAAGCCCGATGCAAGAAGAGAAGATCGCGTTCTACAAGGGCCCTGCCGGTGGCTGGGGCGCGCTGCGCAGCGTGACGCAGGCGCTGCTTCGGCAGGACATTCCGGTCAAGGGCGCGAAGACGCTGCTGTCGGCCAACCAGGTCGACGGCTTCGACTGCCCGGGCTGCGCCTGGCCCGACCGCAACCATGCGTCGACCTTCGAGTTCTGCGAGAACGGCGCCAAGGCCGTCGCTGCCGAGGCGACCGCGCGCCGCGCCGGCCCCGAGCTGTTCGCGGCCCACACCGTGGCCGAGCTGGCGCAGAAGAGCGACTTCTGGCTCGAGGACCAGGGCCGGCTCACGCACCCGATGGTCTACGACGCGGCCAGCGACAAGTACGTGCCGATCGACTGGGACGACGCCTTCGCGCTGGTCGCCGCGCACCTGAACGCGCTGCCCGACCCGAACCAGGCGATCTTCTACACCTCGGGCCGCGCGAGCAACGAGGCGGCCTTTCTCTATCAGTTGTTCGTGCGCGAGTACGGCACCAACAACTTCCCCGACTGCTCGAACATGTGCCACGAGCCGAGCGGCAGCGGCATGCGGCCGCAGATCGGCGTCGGCAAGGGCACGGTCACGCTGGAGGATTTCGAACGCGCTGACGCGATCTTCATCTTCGGCCAGAACCCCGGAACCAACCATCCGCGCATGCTCGGCGAGCTGCGGGCGGCACACAGGCGCGGCGCGAAGATCGTGAGCTTCAACCCGCTGCGGGAGCGCGGCCTGGAGCGCTTCGCCGATCCGCAGGACAAGCTGGAGATGGCCACGCTGAGCTCCACCGAGATCAGCACGCACTACTACCAGCTGCGCGTGGGCGGCGACTTCGCGGCGGTCAAGGGAATGATGAAGCACCTGCTCGAACGCGAGGACGCGGGCGAGCGGCTGATCGACTTCGACTTCATCGCCGCGCACACCACCGGTTTCGATGCGCTGGCCGACGACCTGCGGCGCGAATCGTGGGCCTTGCTGGTGGAAGAGTCGGGCCTGAGCGAAGCGCAGATCCGCGCGGCCGGCGACGTCTATTGCGCGGCCGAGCGCACCATCCTCTGCTGGGGCATGGGCATCACGCAGCACCGCGATTCGGTCGCGACCATCCAGATGCTGGTCAACCTGCTGATGATGCGCGGCAACATCGGCCGGCCGGGTGCCGGCCCATGTCCGGTGCGCGGCCACAGCAACGTGCAGGGCGACCGCACCATGGGCATCTGGGAGAAGCCGCCGGCGGCCCTGCTCGACCGGCTCGGCCAGGTGTTCGGCTTCGAGCCGCCGCGCGCGCCCGGCTGGGACACGGTCGAGTCGATCCAGGCGATGCTCGACGGCAAGGGCCGCGTGTTCTTCGCGCTGGGCGGCAACTTCGCGGCCGCCACGCCCGACACCTACGAGACCTGGAAGGCGCTGCGCCAATGCGCGCTGACCGTGCACGTCACCACCAAGCTCAACCGCAGCCACGTGGTGCATGGCCACGAGGCGCTGATCCTGCCGTGCCTGGGCCGCACCGAGATCGACGTGCAGGCCGGCGGCCCGCAGGGCGTGACGGTCGAGGACTCGATGAGCATGGTGCACATCTCCTCTGGCATCAACCCGCCGGCATCGTCGCAGCTGCTGTCTGAGCCGGCCATCGTCGCGCGGCTCGCGGCGGCCACCATCGGCCACCGCAGCGGCACGCCGTGGCTCTGGCTGATCGAGGACTACAGCCGCATCCGCGACAAGATCGAAGCGGTGTTCGACGACTTCAAGGATTTCAACCTGCGCGTCGCCACGCCGGGCGGCTTTCGCCTGCGCAACACGGCGAGCGAACGGATCTGGGCCACCGCGTCGAAGAAGGCCGGTTTCTACGTCCACCCGGTGCCGGTCGACACGCCCTCGCACAAGGCGCGCGCGCGCTTCGCGGGCAAGGGCGACACGATCGTTTTCACGCTGATCACCACGCGCTCGCACGACCAGTACAACACCACGATCTATGGCCACGACGACCGCTACCGCGGCGTGTTCGGCCAGCGCCGCGTGGTGTTCATCAACCGGGCCGACATCCGGGCGCTCGGCATGAAGGACGGCGACTGGGTCGACCTGCAGACCGTGTGGGACGACGGCCAGCAGCGCCGCGCCGAGCGCTTCAAGCTGGTGGCCTACGACATCCCGCGCGGCAACCTTGCAGCCTATTACCCGGAGACCAATCCGCTGGTGCCGCTGTCGTCGGTGGCACTGAATGCGGGCACACCTGCCTCCAAGTCGATCCCGGTGGTGCTGACGTTGAGCCTGGCGTCGACCGCATCGGCCGCGGCACCTGCAGCCATCACGGCATGACGACCGGCGCCGATCCCGACGCGTTCTCCGTCGCGATCCTGCGCGCACTCGCCGAGGCGCCGGCCGACGGCGGCATGTCGCTGCCGCGCCTCGGCAAGCGGCTCGGGCAGGGTGCGAGCGTGATCATGCGGCAGCTCGCGCGCATGGGTGATGCGGCCATCGGCGGTGTGCGGGGCCCGGGCTGGGTGCGGGTGGTGCAGCTGGACGACCGCTGGGTCGTGCACCTCACCGAGGCCGGGCGCGCAGTGGCCGTTGCCCTGCCGCCCGTGGCGGAAGACGGGAACGCCTGCTGAGCCCAAAATGCGGGCCATGCCGCCAACCACCCGCGAAGAATTCAATCCACCGACCCTGCCGCCGCTGGCGCGCCATGACGTGCACGTGTTCGGCGAACGCGGCCTCGGCCCCGATGGCATCGTGCGCGGCGACACGCTGGCCGCCGAAGTGCCGGTCGCGCTGGTGTTCAACGGCGTGTCGCACGCCGTGATGATGGCCACGCCGCAGGACATCGAGGACTTCGCGCTCGGCTTTGCGCTCAGCGAAGGCATCCTCGACAGCGCATCCGATTGCCGCGGCATCGACGTGCAGTCCATCGACGCGATCGCCGCCGGCCTGCCCGAAGGCATGCCCGGCATCGAGGTGCAGCTGGAGGTTTCCACGCGCAGCTTCGAGCGCCTCAAGGACCGGCGGCGCAGCCTGGCCGGGCGCACCGGCTGCGGCGTCTGCGGTGTCGAGAGCTTCGCCGGGCTCGACCTGTCGCCGCAGCGCGTGCCGCCGCGCGGCTGGATCGAGCGTGTCGATCTGCCGACCGTGCTGCGCGCCTTCGCCGCCATGCCCGCGCGCCAGGTGCTCAACGCCGAGGCCGGCGCAATCCATGCCGCCGCCTGGGCCACGGTCGATGGCGAACTCACCGACCTGATGGAAGACGTCGGCCGCCACAATGCGCTCGACAAGCTGCTCGGCCGGCTGGCGCGCGCAGGCCGGCTCGGGGAGCCCGGCTTCGTGCTGATGTCGAGCCGCGGCAGCCATGAGCTGGTGCGCAAGTGCGCTCGGCTCGGCATCGCCGCGATGGCGACCATCTCGGCGCCGACCGCGATGGGCGTGCGCATGGCCGAACTCAGCGGCCTGCGCTTCTGGGGCTTGTGCCGCGCTCCGCGCGGCGTCCTCTATGCCGACGGGCTGCGCAACGGCTGATCCT
>CAIQMJ010001159.1 GCA_903872875.1 uncultured Variovorax sp. | reverse complement strand
GCTTGCGCACTGGGTGCGGCGCTCGGCAAGCCGGTGCTCGGCGTGCATCACCTCGAAGGCCATCTGCTGTCGCCTTTCCTGAGTGAGGACGCGCCGGAATTCCCGTTCGTCGCACTGCTGGTCTCCGGCGGGCACACGCAACTGATGCGCGTGGACGGCGTCGGCCGGTACCAGATCTTGGGCGAGACCATCGACGACGCGGCCGGCGAGGCGTTCGACAAGTCCGCCAAGCTCATGGGTCTGCCGTACCCCGGCGGCCCGTGGCTCGCGAAGCTGGCGGAGCAGGGCGACCCTGCCGCGTTCAAGCTGCCGCGGCCGCTTCTGCACAGCGGCAACCTCGATTTCTCCTTTGCCGGGTTGAAGACCGCGGTCCTGACCCAGGCGCGCAAGCTCGGCGACGACCTGGAAGCCCGCAAGCCCGATCTCGCGGCCTCCACCCAGGCTGCGATCGTCGAGGTGCTGCTGAAGAAGAGTCTTGCGGCGCTCGACCAGACGGGCTTGACGCGGCTGGTGGTGGCCGGTGGCGTCGGCGCCAACCGCGCATTGCGTGAGCAGCTCAATGCAGCCTGCGCGCGGCGTGGCGTGCGCGTGCACTATCCAGAGCTCCACCTGTGCACCGACAACGGCGCGATGATCGCCATGGCCGCCGCGATGCGCCTGCAGGCCGGCATGCAGCAGCCGACCGAGGTCTATGCGTTCGACGTCAAGCCGCGCTGGCCGGTGGATATGTTGGAGCAGGCCGCGGCCTGATTTCCCGCATCGGATGGAGGACTTGGCCTGCCGTCACTCGGCCTTTTCACCCGCCGAAGCCTTCTCGAACGACATGCCTGGCCGATAGGGTTCCGATTCTTCCTCGAGCCGCTTGAATTCCTTGGCGTAAAGCCCGGCGAGTTGCGGCCAGCGCCGGAACAGGTTGAAGTTCTCGGCGTTCTGCTGCGCGCCGGCGCGCGTGAAGTTCATTGATCCGAAGCCGATGGTGTCGGCGTCGATCACGACGAACTTGTGGTGCATCACCGGATAGCGCGCATTGATCCACAACGGCACCGCCTGATTGTGAAAGAAAGTCGCACTCGAGTATTTGAGCGTGGCCTGTGAGCGGTCGAGCACGACTCGCACGTCGACATTGCGCGCATGTGCCGCCCGCAGCGCCTTCGCGATCACGGATGACGTGAAGTAGTAGCCCGCGACCCAGACGCGCTGGCGCGCCACGCCGATGGCCGTGGCGATGGCCTGGTCGGTACGTGCGTCGGGCGAGAAGAAGACTTCGGCCGTGGCGCGCGCCGCGGCGGGTGGCAACGGGACGACGGTGCCGTCGGCTGCCTGCGCCGTTGCCGGTGCGATGAACAGGGCGATCGCCGCAAGGGCGATGCAGGCGCGAGCCCGCGGGGCAGGGCGTTTCATGTGATTCCTCCTGATGTTCGATGCGCTCTGGTCGGCGCGGGCCGATTGTCGGGGGCTCGAACGCAGGAGATCTTCAAATTCCGGACGCCGGCTTCTTGCCCGCATGGTCGACAGGCATGAAAAAAAAGCCAGCAACCGATGTTGCTGGCCTCGTCACGCCGCGAACGCCGCCACTCTGGGTGGCGTACGCCGGCGAAACTCAGTTGATCGCCAGTTGTTGAACGTTGCTGACCGGTGCCAGCTTGCCGAGCTTCAGCGTCAGCACGCCGTTCTCGAGCTTCGCTTCGCTGGTGGCGACATCGATGTCCTGCGGCAACTCGTAGGCGACCTTCAGCTGGCGCTTCGCTTCCGCCTTGCTTTCGATGCGGACGACGGCACCTTCGATGCCGATCGACAGGTCATCGCGCGACAGGCCGGGCACGTCCAGCGTCAAGGTCCAGGTCTTGTCGTCCTGTTCGACGCCGACGGGGCGGCGGTTGCCGCCAGCCAGGGCGTCGTTGACGAAGCGCTCGAAGCTGCGGTCATAGGCGCGGGGTGCGAAACGGGCGGTGCGGACGGCGGGTGCGAAGAACATGGTGAAAGCTCCTGAAATGAACACAATGGGGACAAGAAAGGTGTGTCCCTTACACTGCGCGGCCTTTCAACATGAGTGCCGCTTGCCTCCCCATCTAGGCGCCGCGGCACGCGTTTCAAGAGAATGACCAAGAGCTTTATTTGCCGCCGCCAAGCCTTGAAATTCGGCGCTTCGGCGCTAGCGGCCATGGTGGCCGGCCCGGTGTTCTCGCAGTCCACCGGCCCGATAAGGCTGGCGCTGATCGAGAGCATGAGCGGCCCTTTTGCCAACACAGGCGAGGCCGTGTTCCGCAACATCCTCTGGGCCGTCGAACGCGTGAACGCGCGCGGCGGCATCGCGTTGTCGGGCGGGGCCCGCATGCTGCAGCTCGACCGCTACGACAGCAAGGGCCAGAACGAGGAGGCGCTGTCGGCGCTGCGCGCCGCGATGGACGATGGCGCGCGCATCGTGCTGCAGGGCAACTCGTCCGCCACCGCTGCTGCGCTGCTCGATGCGATCGACAAGAACAACGAGCGCGATCCCGCGCGGCGCGTGCTGTTCCTGAATTACTCCGCGGTCGATCCGGTGCTGACCAACGAGCGCTGCAGCTTCTGGCACTTCCGCTTCGATGCCCATGCCGACATGCGCGTGACGGCACTGATGGACGTGGTCAAGGACGACGCGCAACTCAAGCGCATCTACCTGATCGGCCAGGACTACAGCTTCGGCCAGGCCGTGCTGCGCGAGTCGAAACGGCAACTGGCCGTGCTGCGGCCCGACGTACAGGTCGTCGGTGATGAGTTGCATCCGATGGGCCGTGTGAAGGACTTCGCGCCCTACGCGAGCAAGATACTCGCGAGCGGCGCGCAGGCCGTGGTCACCGGCAACTGGGGCAACGACCTCACGTTGCTCGTGAAGGCGGCACGCGAAGCCGGCTTCAACGGCACCTTCTACACGTTCTACGGCAACGCGCTGGGTGCGCCGGCCGCGATCGGCGATGCCGGCATTGGCCGCGTGATCGCTGTGGCCGACTGGTTGCCGAACGTGCAGACGCCGCAGTCGGAGGCTTTCTACAAGGATTTCCGCACCCGCTTTCCCAAGCCGGCGGACGACTACGTTCACATGCGGATGCAGCTCCTGGTCGAGTCGCTGGCGCAGGCGGTGACGCGCGCGGGCGGCACCGACACCGTTGCGGTGGCGCGCGCCCTCGAGCAGGCCGACGTCACGCTGGCCGGCCAGCGCGGCCGCATGCGTGCCGCCGATCACCAGTTCCAGCAGCAGCTGGTCGTCGGCATGATGGATCGGCAGGGTGCGCCGGGCGTCAAGTTCGACGTCGAAGGTTCGGGCTACGGCTTTCGCGTGATCAAGACGGTTGCCGCCGAACGCGCCGAGATGCCGACCACCTGCAAGATGCAACGTCCCTGAAGCGCCAGACAGAAAGAAGCCACATGCGCCAAGCCATCCATCAGCTCGAAGCCTCCAAGATCCGTGAAGTCGCCAATGCCGGCCTGGGCCGCGACGACGTGCTCGCCTTCTGGTTTGGCGAGAGCGACGAAATCACGCCCGAAGTGATCCGCAACGCAGCGATCGAGTCGCTGCAGCGAGGCGAGACCTTCTACGCCCACAACCTCGGCTTGCCCGAATTGCGCGAGGCCGTGGCGCGTTACACCAGCACGCTGCATCCGGCGGTGGATGCGTCGCGCATCGCGATCACCTCGGGCGGCGTCAGCGCGCTGATGCTCGCCGTGCAGGCGCTGGTCGATGCGGGTGACGAGGTCGTCGCCGTCACGCCGGTCTGGCCCAACCTGGTGGCGCAGCCGGCCATCATGGGCGCCACCGTCCGCTGCGTGCCGCTCAAGCCGCGCGACGGCGAATGGACGCTGGACCTCGATGCGCTGAAGAGCGTGGTCACGTCGCGGACCAAGCTGCTGATCGTGAATGCACCCAACAACCCGACGGGGTGGACGCTGACGCGGGCCGAGCAGCAGGATATCCTGGCGCACTGCCGTGCCACCGGGACATGGATCCTGGCGGACGAGGTCTACGAGCGTCTGTATTTCGAGCCCTCGCCGAATGCCTGTGCGCCGAGCTTCCTCGACGTGGCCGCCCCGGACGATCGATTGGTGGTGGCGCACAGCTTCTCCAAGAGCTTCCTGATGACCGGCTGGCGCCTCGGATGGCTGGTGATGCCGGCCGCGCTGATGGAAGGCATGGGCAAGCTGATCGAATTCAACACCTCGTGCGCCAGCGTGTTCACCCAGCGTGCCGGTGTTGCGGCACTGGCGCATGTCGACGAGATCACGCCCCGCGTCGTCGCGCACCTCAAGTCGTG
>CAIQMJ010001158.1 GCA_903872875.1 uncultured Variovorax sp. | reverse complement strand
GCCGCAGGCGATGAAGCCGACGCGCAAGGCGGCCGAGAACGACTTGGAGAAGCTGCCGATGTAGATCGTGCGCTCCAGCTGGTCCAGCGACGACAGCCTCGGAGAAGACATCGGTTTGAAGTCGGCCAACGGGTCGTCCTCGACGATCAGCAGGTTGTACTTCTGCGCCAGCTGCAGCACGCGGAAAGCCTTGGCCGCGGACAGGTCCGAGCCAGTCGGGTTATGCGCCAGCGACTGCGTGAAGAACAGGCGAGGGCGCTGGGTGATGAGCAACTGTTCCAGCGCCTCGAGATCAGGACCATCCGGCAGCCGTGGCACGCCGAATACCTCGGCGCTCGCCAGCTTCAGCTTGCCGAACAGCGGGTAGTAGCCAGGGTCGTCGACCAGCACCTTGCCGCCCGGTGGCACGAAATAGCGGATCACGATGTCCATCGCCTCATTGGCACCGTGCGTCAGGACAATCTGGCGAGGCTCGGCGCCGATGCCGAAGTCCGCCAACTTGCGCACCAGGTGTTCGCGCAACGGCGCATAGCCGTAGCGGCTTCCGTAGCGGAACAGGGCGCCGAGGCCGGTACGCACGACCTTCTGCTGGTATTTGTCCAGCCGCACGTCGGCCAGCCATTCCACTGGCGGAAAGCCGTCGCCGACTGCAAGCATGTCGGGCTCGGTCTTGAGCTGCTCGCGCATCAGCCAGACGATGTCCATCGCCCGTCCGAGCCGGCCGGCCTCTTCGTCGGTTCGCCGGGGCGCAGTCCGGTTGACGACGAAGTAACCCGATCCGCGGCGAGGTTCCAGCAGCCCGCGTGACACCAGCAACTCGAAGGCGGCGACGACCGTGTTCTTCGAATACCTGTGCAGTTCGGCCAGTTCCCTCAGCGATGGAAGCTTGTCGCCGGCCTTGAAGGCGCCATCGGCGATCTGACGTTCGATGGCATCGGCCAGTGTGATCGGCAGCGAGGTGGTGCGGCCCTTGGTGGGCGACTTTCCGGTGGTGGCTGTCATGAGATTCATGATGACACAGCCATCGAAGAAGGAGGAAGTGGCTTCACTGTCCCTTGAAACTGTACCTTTGATCTTGGGTACAGAAAAACTACATTGGCCGCCATGTCGTCGTATCCCAAGGAACATTGATGGTCGTTGATTCCCGCCTTCCCAACTTTCGCGCGCTGACGCCAGCGCAGCGCTTCGAGCACGTCGCCCGCATTGCCGGCCTGTCCGACGACGACGTGGCGCTCGTGTCGCAGCCCGGCGCGCTCAGCGTCGATCGTGCCAACGGCATGATCGAGAACGTGATCGGAACCTTCGAGTTGCCCTTCGGCATCGCCGGCAACTTCCAGGTCAACGGGCGCGATGTGCTGGTGCCGATGGTGGTGGAAGAGCCGTCGGTCGTCGCCGCCGCGTCCTTCATGGCGAAGCTCGCACGCGAAACCGGCGGATTCGAGACCTCGAGCACCGGGCCGCTGATGCGTGCGCAGGTGCAGGTGCTGGGCATCACCGATCCGTATGGCGCGCGGCAGGCCCTGCTGCGGCAGCGCGACCAGATCCTCGAAGTGGCCAACAGTCGCGACAAGGTGCTCATCGGCCTGGGTGGCGGCTGCCGCGACATCGAAATCCACGTGTTTCCCGACACGCCGCGCGGCGCCATGATCGTCATGCACCTGATCGTCGACGTGCGCGACGCGATGGGCGCCAACACCGTCAACACGATGGCCGAGGCTGTCTCTCCGCTGGTGGAAAAGCTCACCGGCGGCACGGTGCGGCTGCGCATCCTGTCGAACCTGGCCGACCTGCGCCTGGCGCGAGCCCGGGTGCGCTACACGCCCGAGACGCTCAAGACCAAGGAGCGCAGCGGCGAAGAGATCATTGAAGGCATCCTCGACGCGTACACCTTTGCCGCCGTCGACCCTTACCGCGCCGCGACGCACAACAAAGGGATCATGAACGGCATCGACCCGGTGATCGTCGCGACCGGCAACGACTGGCGCGCGGTCGAGGCTGGCGCGCATGCGTACGCCTGCCGCAGCGGCCGCTACACATCGCTGACCACCTGGGAAAAGGACACGACCGGCGCCTTGGTCGGCACGATCGAGATGCCGATGCCGGTGGGCCTGGTCGGTGGCGCCACGAAGACCCATCCGCTGGCGCGTCTGGCGCTGAAGATCATGGCCGTCGAGTCGGCCCAGGAGCTGGGCGAAGTCACCGTGGCGGTCGGCCTGGCGCAGAACGTCGGCGCGCTGCGCGCCCTGGCCACCGAAGGCATCCAGCGCGGCCACATGGCGCTGCACGCACGCAACATCGCGCTGGTGGCCGGTGCCACCGGGGACGAGATAGACATCGTCGCCAAGCGGATGGCCGGCGAGCATGACGTGCGCACGGACCGCGCCGTGGCGCTGCTTGCGGAATTGCGCAGCAAGTAGACCGCGGCTGGCCGCATCCAGCGCGATGCGGCACATCAAACATCAGGAGACAGCAATGAAGGACAGTCGAGCGCCCCATGCGTGGCAACTGGTCGAGGTATGGGGCGACACGGTCGACCTGAAGCATCTGGCCTGGGCCATCGTCATCGGCATCGTGATCAGCCTGGCCGGCTACGGCGCCGCGAGCCGGCTGCTGGCGGCCAGCGTGGCGACGCCCGAACTCGCGAAGGCCTATGCGATGCTGGCCGGCCTGGCCGGCTGCCTGATCTCGGGCGTCATCTGCGCGGTGCTCTTCAAGCCCAAGCGCGAGGTCATCGAGGGCCGTGCCGCCGATCCGGCATGGCGTCAGGAAGTGTTGGACCGCCTGGTCGAACAGACGGGGCCGCTCGGTTCGGTCGCGGACCTGCCGCCTTCGGTCGTGAAGGAAATGAAGGAGCTGGAAATCTACGAGCTCTTCGCCAACTACAAGCCGGGAGGTGGCGATGCCGTCCATGCGGCGCCAGAGACAGCAAGGAACGCATGATGGACGCCAGTCTTCTGAATCAGATACTGGTCGCCGCCGGCATGGGGTTGATCGGTGCGGTGGTCTTCGCCGCGATCGGCCTGGTGTCGGGCACCGACGAGACCACGACGCTGGCACCGCTGACCTTGCTGGTCGTGCTGCTCGGTGTTCCCGCCGCGGGCGTCTTCACCTTCTTTCTGGCCGGCGCGGTGGCCAAGCACATGACGCATGCGATTCCCACGGCCTTGCTGGGCATTCCGGGCGACACGCTGGCGACGCCCCTGATGCAGGACGCCAACGTGCTGCGGAATCTGGGCGTGCCGCACATCGCGCTGCGCAAGATGCTCTCGGGTGCCATCGTCGCCGCCTTCATTGCAGTGCCGCTGGCGGTGCTGTTCGCGGTATTGCTCGCACCGTTCGGGCCGGCCATCACGAAGGCGGCGCCGTGGATCTTCGTTGCGGCCGCGGTGCTGATCGCCTATTTCTCGGGTGGGCGCTGGGCTTCGGTCGCGACGCTCGTTCCCTTCGTGGTCGTCATCATCGCGCTGCAGACGCTGACGGCGAAGTACAACGTCAAGCTGAGCATCAGCTACTTCCTGGGCATCGCGATCGGTCCGCTGGTCGCCGACCTGTTCTCGGTGATCTCGCCGGCCGACCGCGGACGCATGAAGCGCGACAGCGTGCGCACCTTCCAGCTCGCGCCCGACGCGAAGGGATGGACGGGTTACTTCCCCAATCCGTTCAAGGTGCTCGACAGAAGCCAGACGAAGTGGACGCTGGCGACGGCCGGCATATCGAGTGCGACCTTCGTCTTCAGCCCGGTCGCGATGACCGTGGTGCTCGGTGAACTGGTGGGCTCGCGCGTCAAGCATGCGTACCATCGGCTGACCACGGTGCTCGCCGCGCGCAATGGCGTGACCGAGGCCACCTACATCGCCGAGGCGCTGATCCCTCTGATAGCCTTCGGTCTGCCGCTGAGCCCGGTAGCGGCGGGGCCGGCCGCGCCGCTCTTCAACGCGCCGCCGCGCTTCACCGTCGACGCCGTCACCGGCCAGACCCATAACCTGCACAACCTCATGAACAACTGGGAGTTCCTGGGTTACGGGATGCTCTCTGTGCTGCTCGCCGCGCTGGTGTCCTACCCCTTCGCGATGAACTTCGCACGCCGGGCGGCGCTCTTCGTCTCGCGCAAGGTCAGCCATGAAGCCATCATCGCCACCTTCGTGGGCCTGATCATCGTGATCAGCGTGTGGGAAGGGCAGTTCCTCGGTCTGCTCGTGATCCTCACCATGGGCCTCATGGGCGGGCTGCTATCGCGCACCATCGGCTTCAACGCGGGCGTCCAGTTCATGGGCTACTACACCGCGGTGCTCACCGTCCCTGCGCTCGTCAAGCTGGTCGGCTGACAGGCCCGGCACACACAGGAATCTGTCATGAATGAACGCGTGAAAATCGTGGAGGTTGGGCCGCGCGACGGCCTGCAGAACGAGAAGCAGTCGATCGATGTCGAGACCAAGGTCGGGCTGATCGAGCGGCTGGTGGCCGCGGGGCTCCGGCACATTGAGGCGGCGTCCTTCGTGTCGCCGAAGTGGGTGCCGCAGATGGCCGGGAGCGCCGATGTGATGCGCCGCGTGCCTGCCGCGCCGGGTGTGCACTACAGCGCGCTGGCGCCCAACCTCACCGGCCTCCAGGCCGCCATCGAGGCGGGCTGCAAGGAGGTCGCGGTCTTCGGCGCTGCGTCCGAGTCGTTTTCTCAGCGCAATATCAACTGCTCGATCCGCGAAAGCCTGGAGCGCTTTCGTTCGGTGGCCGAGCTCGCCATGAGCGAAGGCGTGAAGGTCCGCGGCTATGTTTCCTGCGTGCTCGGATGCCCGTATGAAGGGCCGGTGGCACCCGAGAAGGTCGCGGAAGTCGCCGAGCTGCTCAGCGAGATGGGGTGCTACGAAATATCCCTGGGCGACACGATCGGCCGCGGTAACCCGCTGACCACCGCCCGCATGCTCGAGGCCTGCCTGAAGCGGCTGCCGGTGTCGCAGCTGGCGGGGCATTACCACGACACCTTCGGCATGGCGGCGGCGAACGTGGCCGCGTCGCTGGCGCTGGGTGTTCGGACGTTCGACAGTTCGGTGTCCGGCCTGGGCGGCTGCCCGTATGCGGCGGGCGCATCGGGCAACCTGGCCACCGAAGACCTGGTCTACCTGCTGCAGGGAATGGGCTTCGAAACCGGCGTGGACCTCGACAAGCTGGTCGCCGCCGGCAGCTTCATCAACGCCGCATTGGGACGTTCGTCGAACTCGCGCGTGGCGCTCGCGATGACGGCCTGAGGAAGAAGCCACCACCGCACGGGGGCAGCGTTCAGGCCCGTGCCTGCGGCGTCAGTTGGCCCCGCAGCATCTGCATCCGCAAGGCGATGTGCAGTTCGAGCGCGCGGCCGCCCGAGCGCCAGTCGCCCAGCAGTTCGTCAATGGTCTCCAGGCGCTGCCGCAGCGTGTTGACGTGGATGTTCAGCGCATCGGCCGTCGGCTTCGCGTTCTGCGCATGTTCGAAGTACGCGAGCAGCGTGGCGCAAAGTTCCGACTTGCGCCGGCGGTCCTGCTCCAGCAGCGCACCGGCATTGGCCTCGATGAACGAGGCCAGCTCGCCGGCCTGGCGCTGCTCGAACAGCAGCGCGTACATCGACAGCGACTCCTCCGTCACGAGTTCGTGCGTCCGTCCGAGTGCCCGCAGCACGTCCACGCCGCGCTTGAGCGACCCGAAATGCCGCGGGAGCATGTCGGTTCGCGGGATGACGGCCGACGCCACACCGACCATGTCGATCCGTGCATCGCTCAGCAAGGTGGATTCGATCGCCGCCTTCAGGGGCGCGAACAGGTCGGCCGTCGCGATCGCGACGATGAGGCCCTCGCATTCCTCCATCAGGACGCCACGCGGCAACGACGAGCGCACGCGGCGCAGCGTGTACTCGATGTGCCGGCCGTGCACGCTCATGACCAGCATCCGCAGCGGCGCGTGGAGGTCGAGGCCGTGTGGCTGCACCCGTGCCTGGAGGGCGGCGACGTTCTCCTGCTGCCAGCTGACCAGCGAGCGGATCGCCGCCGCCGCCTCGCTGCTCACGGCCAGCTCGCTGCGCTCCTGCGACAGCAGCACGACGCCGGCCACCAACGCACCGCGTTCGAAGATGCGGACCTGCGTCTCCGTCATGTCCCGGTCCGTCAGGATGACGATGGCACCCAGCAGCCGGTCGGCGCCCATCAGGGCGGCCACGCGCAGGACCGGTCCGGTCTCCAGCGTGGCGAGCCGGGACCCGCCGGCGAGCCGGCTCTCGCTCAGCGCCTTGTGCACCGCGTCCTGCACCTCGATCCGGCCAAGCAGCGGTGCCAGGCCCTCGGCCGTCCGGGGCGCGGTGCCCGCGGCGGCCTGAACCCATTGCTCGGCCTCGTCCAGCAGCGCAACCTGGCCGTCGAGCATGGACGCGATCATGGCGAGGATGTCTCCCGCGGTACAGCCCTGCGCCACGAGCTTCGTCATCCGCTCATGCGCGTCGGCGGCGGCCTCGATCTCCTTGGCTTGGCGGTGCAGCAGCTGATTCGCTTCGCTGGCACGCTGCAATGCGACCTGTGCCTCCTGGAACAGGCGGGCGTTCTCGATCGCGATCGAGGCCTGCGCCGCCAGCGTTGCGAGCATCGACACCTCCCAGGGCGCATGCCGGCGCACCTGCCGGTCGCAGATGCACAGCACGCCGATGCAGTGGTTGCCGATCATCAGCGGCGCGCCCAGCAGCGACAGGACACCTTCGTCACTGATGGCGAGGTCGATGCCCTGTTCGTGAGTGAAGCCCTCGTCGTTCAGGTAGCTGGTGGAGTGGTAGGGCGTCTTGTGCTTGAGCACGTAGCCGCAGATGCCATGGTCGGGCGGCACTCGCACGTTCTTGAAGCGCTCCGAGATCGCGCCATCCGTCGCGCGGATGTAGAAGTCGTTGCGCACCCGATCGAAGTTGGTCAGGTAGCCGATGTCCGACGCGAAGATCTGCCGCGCGCGGCGGACGATGGCCTGCAGCACGAGTTCGAGGTCGCGGATCGCCGTCAGGTCCTGCGCGGTCTCGAGCACGACGAGCAACCCCTTCTCGCGTCTCAATTGGTCGGCCTGCTGTTGTCGCACCGCGATGGCGGCGCGGATGTTGCCCAGCAGCAGCTCGCGGTGCGCGGGCTCGTGCATGCTGGCCTCGACCCGCGACAGCATGCCGGTGAACTCCGCCAGGCTGGCGTTGCGCTGGAGCATCTCCAGCAATTCGGAGTGCAGCGCGCTGGCACACAGCGTCAAGGGGGTCGGGGTGTCTGCGGCGCTGGTGTTCCGTGAGCGGACCACGTGCGTCTCGTCGGCTTGCATCTCGGTCTCCTGTCTTCGATCCGCCTACTGTGCCGAAGGCGAGGACGTGTGTGCGGCGAATCGCTAAGTGAAAACCCGTGTCCCGGTCGGATGGTATCGGCGTCCTGTGCGATGTCTCCATAAAGACGACCCCTTGGTGGGTGCCTCGCACATTGGTTCGGCACGCTGATGCGAACACCATTCACGCATTCCCATAAACGATGCCCAGCGCATCTCAGGAGACAACGAAGTGAAAAGACTCACCAGAATTCTGGCGATGAGCCTTGGCTTGCTCGCTGCGGCGACAACGGCCACCGCCCCGTCTGCCCAGCCCTTGAAACCCAGCGAACTCAAGCTCGGCATGAGCACCTTCATGACCGGCCCTGC